>JAQGHP010000631.1 GCA_028288775.1 Phycisphaerales bacterium
CTGCAGGAGTACGACATCGACGACCTGCGCCGCCTGACGGAGGCGATGTTTCCCAACCTCCTGCCGCCGCCCCGGATGGCGGCGACGTAGTTGTGTAGATACCCTTGGCTCGCGCCGTGGGCTAAAGATCTTTCGCCCCTCCGGGGCTGCGGAAGCCGTTATAAATTTCTCCACGCAGCACACTTGGCGTCATCACTCCTTCGCACGATAACCATCGCGAGTCCCAGGTTCCCTTTCCTCAAGGTGAGCACGACATGGGTGAGGCGATTGTAGATGATGTGTCAGAGCAGTCGGCCACACCTCCCACCTTGTGGGAGCGCTGGCAGCGCGTGCCGTTGTACGTGCGGATTATCCTGGCGCTCGCGCTGGGCGTGGTCTTCGGGATGGCGCTGGGGGAGCGGGCGAGGATGCTGGCGGTCCCGGCGAAATTGATCATCCGGGTACTCGGGGCGCTGGCACCGTCGCTCATACTTGTGGCGGTGGTACATTCGCTGATGACTGCCAAACTGGGCGCGGGCATCGCGTTTCGCCTCGGGTGGCTGCTGCTGCTCAATACGCTCGTGGCCATTGGGATCGGATTGCTCGTCGCCAACACGATTCGGCCGGGGGAGGCGGCGCACGTGACGCCCGCGGCCGAGAACTCCGCCGCCGGGAAAAGTGACTTCGACAGGTTCCTCGACAAGCTGATGGAGGCGGTGCCCGAGAGCCTCTACAAGCCGCTGGTTGACAATAATGTCATTGCGATCGTGCTGATCGGCGTGGGGTTCGGGATCGCGCTGCGTGCGGAGCGCGAGCAGCCGGTGCGCCCCGCGGTGGACATCGTCGAGATCGCATACCGGGCGATCCTGCGGGTGCTGTCGTGGGTGATCGGGTTGGTGCCGCTGGCGGTGTTCGGGGTGGTGGCGGGCGTGGTGGGCACGATGGGGTTTCGGCCGTTCCGGGCGTTGGGGGCGTTTGTCGTCGCGGTGCTGTTGGCTTTGGTGCTCCAGGCGGTCTGGTATCTCCTCCGCGTGCGGCTGCTTTCGTGGGTGCGGCCGATCAAGCTGCTGTCCGACATGCGCGACGCGATCGTCATGGCCTTCGCCACCGACAGCTCCACCGCGACAATGCCAGTCACATACAAATGCCTCGTTGAAAAAGTAGGCCTGCGCGAGCAGTCGGCCCGGCTGGGCGCGCTGATCGGCACGAACTTCAACAACGACGGCACGGCGCTTTACGAGGCGATGTCCGCCCTGTTCGTCGCGCAACTGCTCGGCCGCCATCTGTCGCTCGGGCAGCAACTGGCGGTGGTGGGGTTGAGCATCATCGCGTCCGTCGGGGCCGCGGGCATCCCCGAGGCCGGGACGGTGACGATGGCGCTGGTGTTCAAGGCGGTGGGGTTGCCGCTGGAGTTCATCCCCCTGCTGCTGACTGTGGACTGGTTTTTGGACCGCAGCCGCACGGTGATCAACATGCTGGGGGATGTGAACGTGAGCTGTTTGATGGACGGGCGGAGGGGAAACGCGGAATGCTGAACGCCGAACGCTGAATAGAAGAAGGTCTTCGTATTGATTCAGCGTTCAGGGTTCAGCATTCAGCGTTTCCGCCGTCCCTTACTCATGCGTCTTCGCCGCGGTCGCGGCAGTCGGCGCTACGCCGGGAATGACAATCGGGCCTACCGGCAGCGGGCCGAAGGCGTACTGGGCGGGGGTGTAGCTCTCCTTGGAGTTCAGGGCTTCGTCCCACGTGATGCTCTTGCCGGAATAGGCCGACATGCGGGCCGCGATGGCGGCGAGGGTGCTCTTGCACATGTAGTCGCCGTTGTTGATCGGCTTGGCGTCGCGGATGCTCTTGAAGAGCGCGACGTGCTCGGCGTCGTACATGTTCACCTTCGAGGGCTTGCGCTTCTTCACGTTCTCGCCCATGGTGATCTTGTGGTTCATCACGTCCACCACGCCTTTTGCGGTGTAGACGTAGTCGCTGACGTCCGTGGCGCACTGCACGAACTGGCGGCAGCAGGTCAGCCCGCGCACGCCGCTCTCCCACTCGAAGCAGGTATTGAAGTGGTCGTAGATGTTGCCGTACTCGGGGCTGGTGCGCTGCACGCGGCCGCCGGTGGCGATGACTTTGGCGAACGGCTCGTCCTTCATGACCCACATCATTTTATCGATGCTGTGGATGTGCTGCTCGACGATGTGGTCGCCGCTGAGCCAGTAGAAGTAGAGCCAGTTGCGGAGCTGCCACTCCATGTCGCTCCACTCTTTTTGGCGGGGGTTCATCCACAGTCCGCCGGTGAGGTAATTGTGCTGGAGCAGGCGGATTTCACCGGCGACACCGTTGTGGACGTCGTCGATGACTTCGCGCTTCACGTCGTCGTAGCGGTAACAGAGGCCCGAGACGAGCGAGACGTTCTTGGTCTTGGCGAGGGCTGCGGTTTCCATCACCGAGCGCACGCCCGGGGCGTCCACAGCGACGGGCTTCTCGCAGAAACAATGCTTGCCGGCCTCAATGACCGCCTTCACGTGCATGGGCCGAAAGTGCGGCGGGGTCGCCAGCAGCACTACGTCGCACACGTCGATCACGCCCTTGTACGCATCCCAGCCGCTGTACTTATGCTCGTCGGCGACCTGCACGCGGTCGCCGACTTCGGAGTTCTTCAGTTCGCCCAGCTTGGTTTCGAGGCGGTCTTTGAACATGTCGCCCAGGGCGACGATCTTGGCGTTTGCGTCGGCGTGAAGCGCGTTGACGGCGGCCCCCCCGCCGCGCCCGCCGCAGCCGATCAGGCCGACCTTCAGCGTGTTGCTCTCCGCGGCATGAACGCTGCGCGGGATAACGAGGCTGGATGCCGCGGCGGCAGCGACGGCGGCCGCCGTCGAGGATTTCACGAAGTCGCGGCGGGTTGGCTTGCCATGGGATGCGGTGTCACTGTGCATTGCGTGTCTCTCCGTCAAAAAGTGTTGCGATCCTAAGCCGGCGCATTGCGGGCCACTTCGCCGGGCCCGCGCCGTGCGGCACCAACCGCCGGGGGCGGGCATTGTAACCGAACGCCGCCGAGCGCGAAGAGCCGACGAAGGTTGGGGCGGACATTCTCGATGGTGGCGCAGACATTCTTGTCTGTGTCGGGTCGGGGAGTGGAGGGCATTCCTGCCCTCCCGAGCCGACCCGAAGCGAAGTTGCGAGTCCACTCGGGGGGCAGGAATGCCCCCGCTCGCAGACTCGCGACAGACAAAAATGTCTGCCCCACCTCCAAAGGCAGACAAGAATGTCCGCCCCATCTCAGTCCTCAGTCCTTTGCCGTACCCGGCGAAACTCCCGCGAATTCGTGAAAGCGTTTGGACTCCCAGACCCGGACGCGGTCGCCTTCGATTCTGGTTATACGCGCCGCCGCCCCCGGCGTTCGTTCGATGAGGGCGAGTCCTTTTTCCGGCCCCATGATGCACACCGCCGCGGCTAGCCAGTCGGCGACCGTATCGTCGGGGGCGATGGCGTTGACGCAGATGCGGTCCGTCAGGCCAAGGCCCGTCGCGGGGTCGATGATGTGCGAGTAGCGGACGCCGTCGATGATGACAAAGCGCTCGGTATCACCGGAGGTCGAGACGCCATAATCCCGCAGGCTGGCGTAGGTTGCGGGCGTGGTGTCTTTGGGTTCGAGCGACGCCAGCGCGACCGTCCAATTCTCCTTGTCCGGGGGCGGCTGCCCGATGCTCACGTCCCCCGCCGCCCCGACCAGGGCGCGGTCGATGCCGAATTTCCTGAGCACTTTGAGCGCCTCGCGTGAGGTATATCCCTTGGCGATCCCCCCCACGTCCAGCCGCATGCGCGGGGCGAGGAGTTGCACGGCGTGGTGCTCGGGGTCGAGTTTGATAAAGCGGTAGCCGACCGACTTTTTGGCCTCCTCGACGCGCTCGGGGGCGGGCACCTGATTCAATTCGCGTGATCGTCGCCACAGATGGACGAGCGGTCCGATGGTGATATCGAAGGTTCCCTCCGACTGGCGGGCGGCGTCGAGGGAATATTCCATCAGCCGATACATGTCGTCGCTGACCGGCATTGGCTGCGCCATCGGCCCGTCGAGCGTCTGCTGGGAAAGTTTGCTCAGCTCGCTGTTGGGGTCGTAGTCGCTGAAGGTGCGGTTGAGCTCGTCCACCCGAGCCCAAACCGCCTCCGCCGCCCTGTCGGCGACGGCTTTGTCGGGTGCGTAGAGGAAGATACTGAAAACCGTCCCCATTTTGGGGGCGACGTATTCGAAGCGTTGAAGATTGACGTCGGTCGTGGGGCGCGTCGCGGGCTGCGATGTGGGGGGATTGTTGGCGCGTGGTGCCGTACACCCAAAGAGCGACGAGTAGGTCAGTATTAGGATGGACGACCGGGTCAAGTTCTTCATCACGGCCAATACACCTCGCCACACGAACCTCCCCGCCGCCAGCATATCGTGATGACGGTCGGGGCCAAGACCCCTCGGGTTGGGGGCGGCAGGATTCCTACGGCACCCCGTCCGTGGCACGGGCGGCCCGCCCGTGGGCGGCGGCACTCCCGCCGCTTTGGTCGGTACTTCGGCCGCCAAAAGAATGTGTGGCACAGCCGCCCTCGGCTGTGTCTTTGCTATTCGCCTGCGGCGGAATCACAGCCGGGGCGGCTGTGCCACATTTTGCTTTCTTTGACCGGAATACTAGCCGAACGTCACGGAGTACCGTGACCATGGGCGGGCCGCCCATGCCACGGCAGTACATGCGCGCCCATGCCACGGGATAGGCGGAGCCATGCTGGCCACAAGCTGACAAACCTTTCGCTCGGCCTCGACTTGTTGTATTCAAACGCCACCTGTCATGCGAGCCGCGACCAGCCCAATTTTCGACGTAAACGCTGCGGCGAAGTGCGGGCGCGTCCCGCGGGCGCCGTTTGCAATGCGCTGGCCGGCGGAGCCGCCATTGCCGTTGGAGATGCGTCAGCGGATCTGCTGCATCATTCCTTGTTATAACGTGGGCGAATTTTGTGCGCCGGTCATTCGCGAATGCGCGGGGCATGTGGGGCGGATCGTTGTGGTGGATGATGGGTCTACCGATGAAACGGCAGAGCATCTGCGCGCAGCGCAGGCGGAGTTCCCTGACATTGTCCATGTGCTGACTCTCGCGCCCAACCAGGGGAAAGGCGTGGCGCTGGTCCGTGGGTTTCGCCACGCGCTGGGGAAGACCGATTGCGACGTGATCGTCACCATAGACGGCGACGGCCAGCACCGCCCCGGCGACATCCCGCGCGTTGCACGGCCTTGCCTGGAAGGCCGGGCGGACTTCGTCATTGCCCAACGGCAGTTCCCGCCCAGCACCCCCGCGCGCAGCCGCGTGGGGAACAATCTCTCGACGGCCATGCTCTCCGCGGCATACCGCCATACCCCGCGGGACACACAGTGCGGCCTGCGCGCCCACACGCGGGCGTACGTGCGCGAGGTGCTCGAAGTGGTCGAGGGGAACCGCTATGAGACGGAAGCGCGGATCATCATGCTCGCCCTGCGCTGGGGCCGGCGGATCGGGCAGGTGCCCGTCCCCGCGATCTACCATGGCCGCAATGAATCCTCCCACTACCGCCCGCTGGCCGATTCGCTGCGCATCCTTGGAGCCTTTTTCACCACCGTCATGCTCCCGGAATTGGGAATACCGGTGTGGTGGAGAAAGGGAGGGGATGGGCAGAACGAAAGCATCAAGTGAAGAATGCGGAGTGCGAAAAGAAGAGCCCCCGCGACCCAAAGAAGTTTGTCCACACCCCAAATGTCGGTATCCTGTTCGACATGGCCGCCGCATCCAAATCCATCGTCGTCAGGGCCCTTATCTTCTGCGGAGTCATTGGCGCATTCATTTGCATCAAGGTTTTGCCAGGGTTCTTTGCCCGCCGGGCGGAGCACCAGGCAGCGAGCCAGGTGGCCAATGAAGCGGCTCGCGATGCGGCTCAGCGGGCGGTTAACGATGTGGTTCACGATGCAGTGAAGCAAAAAGCCGCGGAGATATTGCGCGACGTCGTCGGGAGCGAAAATCCAAGCACGGCGCCGGCAGCGACGAATCCAGGCGATACGGTGATAGAACGTACCGGCTACAGGATCACGCTGCCCGGCAACTCGACCGTCGATCCGCCAGACGCCAACGTTGGCAAGGATCGTCTGACCCAGGTGAACCTGCCGGATCACGGGGCCTTAATCATCGTGGCAGTCGACGACAAGACGCTCGCCGCCCCGGAATTCGACAAGATGGCCGCTTCACTCCAGGCCAAGCTCGAAAGCGCGAGCATCGCGAAGGCGGGCACCTTCGACGGTGTGAAGGCGGCACGATCGACCGCCATCAGCGGGACTGTAAAGGGCGAACGATTTGCGTATGAGATCGCACAGATTGAAGGTCAGAAAAAAGCATGTCTTATCGTCCTCGAATACCCTGAGGAGAATAAAGCGGCGACCATCGGCATCATGCAAAAGGCGCTGGCGACCTTTCAGATTCGGGAGTGACTTCTACTGCGTCCGTGACACTTGGCTAGGAGATGACTCAACGGAATGCCGACGTACTCCGAGGCTTGCCCCCAGGGCACTGCACTTTGCACACTTACTCTGCATTGCTGCCTGCCGCGTTCGCCTCTAAACACTGCCATTTCGCCCGGGTACTTTGATTTGACGCCCCCCCGTGGGTTAGGATGGATGCGAGTTGGAATGCGGGGGTGCCTCTCTCAGCGGAAAGGAAAGTTTCGAGTGATCTCCAAGATGTTTGGCAGAATGAACCTCCGCCTTTTGGCATTGTCGGCGGTGGCCGCGATCGGATGCGGCTCGCTCTTCGCGCGCTCTGCTTCCGCGGACGAAGCGCCGGCCGCGGGAAAAGGGTATACGGAAACGATCCCCGGGTCGGAATTGAAGTTCGAGATGGTGGCCATCCCGGCAGGGAAGTTCAAGATGGGCAGCCCCACCTCCGAAAAGGGGCACAAGCCCGACGAAGGCCCCCAATTCGAAGTACAGGTGGACGCCCTCGCCATGGGCGCGAAGCCGGTCACGTGGGACGAATACAACCTGTTCCTACAGAACTATTCCCGCATCGGCGGCGCTGGCGGCGCTGGGGCGATTCACGTCCCCAAGGACAAGTGGGCGGACGCGGTCACCTATCCAACACCGATGTACGAGCTGGAGGCCGGCCCGAAGCTCGACCGCATGGGCCGCCAGGGTGGGTATCCCGCGGTAATCATGTCGCAGCTCGCGGCAAGGCAATACACGAAGTGGCTGAGCAAGCGGACCGGCCGCTTCTATCGCCTGCCCACCGAGGCCGAATGGGAATACGCCTGCCGGGCCGGGACGACCACCGCCTACAGCTTCGGCGATGATCCCAAACAGTTGAAGGATTACGGCTGGTTCTTTGACAATTCCGAGCTGAAGGACGGCGACGGCGCTTACCGCAAGGTCGGCACGAAGAAGCCCAACGCTTGGGGCCTGTACGACATGCACGGCAACGTCGCCAACTGGTGCATCGACGCCTATGACAAGGATTGGTACAAAAAATTCGAGGGCAAGAGCGTCAACTGGCACGATGCGATCAACTGGCCGACGCAGCAATTCCCCCGCGCCATTCGGGGCGGGAGCTACGAAGCCGAAGCGGTCGATTGCCGCTCGGCGGCGCGCAGGGCGTCAAATAAGGACCTGAACGACAAAGACCCCCAGCTTCCCAAGAGCCCCCACTGGTTGAGCGACGCCTTCTGGCTTGGCTTCCGCGTAGTCTCGCCCGCGGTCGAACCGACCGATGCGGAGAAGCTCAAGTTCTGGGACGTGGACGACAAGTACACAGAGGGCGTGCTCGGCCGCGACCGGGAAATCCGGGAGATCATCAAGGCGCCTGACAAGAAGTAGGCTGTTGGTTTGCGAAACCGGAGAAGAATATCATGCCGCCTGCTCGCGCAATATTGCTGATCGTCGCAGTGAGCGCTTCGGGATGCTCAATGAATAATTACGACCCGGAACGAGAGGGCACTGCCGACGCCTGCGAAGTTTTGAAAGACGGGATACAAGATACTTTTGATCCCGAGAACACGAGATCGACGCCCGCGGCAGATTATGGACCGTTGGCAACCCGCAAGGAAGTGAGAGGCCATTGAGTTTTTGTTCGGAGCGGGAAATACGCTACGAATAGGGGCGTGTTACATCGAATATATAATTCCGGACAAAAATGTCCGCTCCGTCATCCAGAGGGAAGTCAAGAATTCAAGCCGGAGCAGCACTCAGACGGTGTAGCCCCGGCCAACCTTCACGAGGAGATTCCATGTCCGAACCGACCAACCATTCCCGGCGCGACTTTCTAAAGTCTACCGCCGCCGCCGGCGCGGCCGCGGCGGTTGCGAGCAGCTTTGTCGCACGCTCCGCACATGCCGCGGGCGATGAGACGATCAAGATCGCCCTGATCGGCTGCGGCGGGCGCGGCTCGGGCGCGGCCTCGCAGGCCCTCTCCACCAAGGGCCCGGTGAAGCTTATCGCCGTCGCCGACGCCTTCCCCGACAACGCCCACGGCGCGGTCAACAACCTCAAGAACCAGTTCGGCGACAAGGTTGACGTGCCCGAAGACCGCATCTTCCACGGCTTCGACGCCTACAAGCAGGCGATCGACTCGGGCGCGGACCTCATCGTCATTGCCACGCCCCCGGGCTTCCGCCCGATTCACTTCGAGTACGCCGTCAAGCAGAACAAGAACGTGTTTGCCGAGAAGCCCGTCGCGACCGACGCCGGCGGCATCCGCCGATTCCTCGCCGCGGCCGCAGAGGCCAAGAGCAAGAACCTCAAGGTCGGCATCGGTCTCCAGCGCCACCACCAGGCCCGCTATATCGAAACCATCAAGCGCATTCACGACGGCGCGCTCGGAGACATGCGCCTGCTCCGCGTCTACTGGAACGGCGACAGCCCCTGGGTCCGCCCGCGTCAGCCCAACCAGACCGAAATGGAATACCAGATGCGCAACTGGTACTACTTCGTCTGGCTCTGCGGCGACCACATTAACGAGCAGCACATTCACAACCTTGACGTCGCCAACTGGATCATGAAGGGGCCCCCCATCATGGCCCAGGGCCAGGGCGGCCGCCAGGTCCGCAACGGCAAGGACCACGGCGAAATCTACGATCACCACATGATCGAGTACACCTACGCCGACGGCACCAAAATGCTCAGCCAGTGCCGCCATATGCCCAACTGCCAGAACGACGTCTCCGAGCACGCCACCGGCGCCAAGGGCTATTGCAACGTGGGCGGAGGTTCGATCGAAGCGCTGGGTAACAACGGCGGAGAAAACTGGCGTTTCAAGGGCGGCGACCCCAACCCGTATCAGGTCGAGCACGACGACCTCTTCGACGCCATCCGCAACAACAAGCCCTACATGGAAGCCGAGTACGGTGCGACCAGCACCATGACCGCCCTCCTGGGCCGCATGTGTACCTACAGCGGACAGGTCATCAAGTGGGAAGACGCGATCAACGCCAAGGAGAGCGTGATGCCCAAGGCGTATTCGTTCGACGCCGCCCCGCCCACCCTTCCCGATGCGGATGGCCGCTACTCGATCGCCATGCCGGGCCAGTCGGGCGACGACGTCGTGTGGAAACGCGTGAACAAGGAAATCATGAGCTGGGCCCGGCGGTAAGCGGGCCATTTCGTGACACGGGCGTCCCGTCCGTGCGAATGACGCGATCGTCTGAGAGAGCTTTTTGCCGGCCTTCGACTCCGCGTGCGGTCAGCATGGGCGGGACGCCCATGTCACGATGGAGGTTCCGAAGTCGTTCCAAACGAGAGGGTCTTTACCATGCAACGTTTCCGTACCAGGGGCTTGGCGCTGTTCATGGCGATCGCGATGGTTGCCACGCCCGCCGTGCTGTGTTTCAACCGCGCCGCCCGCGCGGAAGAGAAGAAGCAGAAGACCGAACTGCACAAGCAGATGGAGTCGATCGACGAGGGGATGAAAAAGCTCCGCCGCTCGTTGCGCAAGAAAGAGGCCAACGCCGAGTCGCTCGAGACGATCGTGAAGATCGAAGACGCGGCCATCGCCTGCAAGAAGATGTCCCCCTC
>JAQGHP010000640.1 GCA_028288775.1 Phycisphaerales bacterium
AGCTCCGCCGGCTCATCGCCTGCGAGCACACCGGTTGCCGCGGTGGTGCCTTTGAGCGCGCCGGCCACACCGACGGGCCTGGCCGCCGACCCCTCCTCGGGCACACAGGTCATCCTTGTCTGGAACGCGCCTGACGGCGCGAGCAATTACGACGTGGAGCGGCTTGGTCCGGGCGACAGCGGGTTCGTGCAGATCGCGACCGGCCTGACTGCCGCGGCGTTCACCGATTCCTCCGTCACCCCCGGCGCAACGTACCAATACGCCGTCCGCGCCAACAACACCGGCGGGGCTTCGGCATACTCCGCCGCGGTGTCGGCGACGCTCCCGCAGAAGCAAACCTTCGACGCCACGGTCGGCAAGGGCGCGGCCAAGTCCGTCCGCTTCGTGGACGCGGACGGCACCGTCACCACGATCGTCCTCACCGGCCCGGGGACGGCGACCGTCCATTTCGCCGGCGACACGCTCAGCGAAGCCACCGTGAAGGGCGTGCTGGTCGTCAGCGGCACCAATGTCGCCGCGTCGAACATCTCCACCATCAACACGACCGGCGGCAGCGCGCTGACCATCACCGCCAAGGGCGGCAACGGCGCGGTCACAGTAGGCGGCATCACCGTCAATGGCTCGCTCAAATCCATCACCGGCAAGAACACCAATCTCGTCGGCGATCTCCAGGCCATCGGCTCGGTCGGCAAGATCCTCCTCGCCTCCGCCAGCAATGGCGCAATCAGTGTCGGCGGCGCGAACCTCTCGCTACAGCTTTCCGCGGCGAACAACATCAGTCTCACTTCCGTTGGCGCGATCAAGTTGATCCAGGCCGGCATATGGAACTCCACCGGCGTGATCGCCGCCCCGTCGATCGCCACCATCAAGATCACCCACGACGCGACGATGGATATCACGACGGGCGCGGTCCGCACCTTCACCGTCGGCGGCACGCTCGGCAACTCGACCCTCACCCTCACGGCCGTGGGAACCAAAGACCTCACGACCTTCAAGGTCGGAGCATTAAGCAATACGTCGATCAGCGCCAATGGCAACCTCGGCTCAATCGCCGCCAATAGCATGGTGAATTCACAGATCTACGCCGGCGTCGTCTCGCTCCCCGTCGGCCAGCCCCTCCCCACCGCCGCCGCAGCTTTCTCCGCCCAGGACGTCATCACCAGCGTCAAGATCGGCAAAGGAAAGGGCGCCCCGACGTACGTGAATTCCGCCATCGCCGCCGCCCAAATCCGCAGCGCTACGCTGGGCAAAGTGCAATTCGCCAACGGCGGCATCCCCTTCGGCATCGCCGCCCACAACATCGCCGCCCTCACCGCGACGGCGTCGACCGGAAAAGCGTTCTCGCTGAAGAAGCTGACCACGCAGGCGGCCGCGAATGCACAACTGGCGGCAAAGGGAATCACGCCGCAAGATTTCATGGTGACAATTGTCTAAGGTTGCGCCTTTTCGCCAAGCGGCGCGCGGCATGATTTGGCGCCATCGCAGCACGCCCTGCAAAGAGTGAAAATTCGCTTGCGACTGGAAAAAACGTGTAGATTTCAAACGGGAATGCACCTCGCTCTTTGGTTCTGGTGCCAAAGGACTTACGTCTCGAAATGTAAAGTTTTTCGTATCATTGTAGAGGGACGCACTTTCACGATCGCCTGATCCACGGCGTGGGCCGTGTTAAAACGCGTAGACTTGCAAATTATCCGTGCGCTGGCAGTGCCCCGGCACACTTCTTGTTGTATGCCTTCCTATCATGAGAGGGCTCGATCATCTATCACGGAGGTTCGCATGGCGCTGAGTATTCATTCCGAATCCGCGGGCATGTCGCCTTCCGAACTCACTCCCCGCGGGGCACTGAAACGGGCATGGGTGTGGTATTTGGTGATGCTTCTCGTGCCATTTCTTCTATTCGTTACCGTGGTGGTGTCGCTGCTCAACGGAGCCGACGAGCGCCACGCAACGATGAAAGACGGCTGGTTCCTTGGATCAATCGCATTCCTGATCGTGGCCGCGCCGGTCGCCTTTGCGCTGCGGAGCCGCTACTTCCGGCCGTATTGGCGGGGTGAAGTTGTCTCGCCGCGTAATTATCTCACGGGCATGCTGATTGTCTGGTCCGTGTTGGAGGCAGGAGGGATCATCAGTTTGTTCGGGTGCCTCGTGGGGCACGCGCTGCTGCCGTGCCTGATTCCAGCATTGGCTTCATTCATGTTCTTTACCCCGCTGTGGCCCAACGGGCGCGCGATGATCAAACGGACGGGGAACGCGGACGACCCTGAAATGTATTCCGAACCGCGATAAGATGGGGGAGTGACCGAGCCCTCCCGAAATCCTGGTTTCCTCGCCTTCCTGCCGGCGCTCAATGAGCCGCAGATCGTGCTCGCCGCGCTCACGCGCCTACGGTGGCTGGCCGTGATCGGGCAGATCACCGCGACCGCAGTCGCAGTTGGCGTTCTTCATCTGCGGCTACCGCTCGCACCGATTTTTGGAATCATCCTTCTCACCGCCCTCTCCAACGGTCTGCTTCAACTGGGCGCGTGGCTCTCCAGGGCGTCCGGCTGGCTTGTGCAGGCCGTGCTGCTGCTGGACATTATCCTGCTCACTTCGTTGCTCTATCTGACCGGCGGGCCGGAAAACCCCTTCGCCGCGTTGTACCTCGTACACGTTGCAATGTCGGTCATGGTGCTCGGCACGGCTTCCACGTGGCTGGTCGTCGCAACCGTCGCGGCGTGCTACGGGGCGCTGCTCCGGTGGCACCTGCCGCTCGCGGCCCATCAGCCGCTGGCGACTGGAGTGTCGGCGACGGGGAGCTGGCTTGCCCTTGTGTTGGTTTCGGTGCTGATCGCGTCGTTCATCGGCCGGGTGATCCGCTCGTTGCGTCAGCGCGAGATGGAGCTCGCCGGCGTGCGCGAGGACGCGGTGAAGAACGAGCAGCTTGCCGCCCTGACGACTCTGGCCGCGGGCGCGGCGCACGAGCTGAATACTCCGCTGGGGACGATCGCGCTCGTGGCGCGCGAGCTGGAATTGGCTTGCGACCATGGGGACGCCGCCGACTCGATGCTCGACGACGCCCGGCTGATTCGCCGCGAGGTGGACCGGTGCCGGCACATTCTCAGCCGCATGCGGGTGGACGTGGGGGAAGACGTCTCATTCCGCAGCGTCGTGTGCCTTAGCGAATTGGGCGACCGGCTGCGCGAAAATTTCGACGGGGCGGATCGCGAGCGCCTGCAGGTCGTGCGCGGGCCGGACATCGAAACCGCGGTAGCGCCGTCGCGTGCGTTGGAGCAGACGCTGTTGGTTCTATTGCGCAACGCGTTCGACGCGTCGCCCCGGCACGAGCCTGTGACGCTGGAGATCAGCCGGACGGATGGCCGCGTGCGATTCGAGGTAAGGGACAAGGGCGCGGGCATGTCGCCCGAGATGCTCCGCCGGGCCGGCGAGCCTTTTTTCACGACGAAGGAGCCGGGCAAGGGGATGGGTCTCGGGCTATTTTTGGTGCATATGGTGGCCGAGCAGTGCGGCGCGCGGTTTTCGATCGCATCGCAACCGGGCGAGGGCACGCGGTGTACGTTCGAGCTGCCGGAGAATCGAGGAAGGAACAGCGATGTCCGAGGATCGTGAACTGTTGCACCTTCTGCCGCATGCCAAGGCGCCGCCCCGGAGCCTATTGGTCGTGGACGACGACGCCGCGTTCCGAACGCGGCTGGTGAAGGCGCTCGCCGACCGCGGCCTGAGCGCCCGCGGCGCGGGCGACGCGGATGAGGCGCTGCATCTGGTCCGCCAATCCGCCCCCCAGGCCGCGATCGTGGACATGCGCATGCCCGGCACGACGGGCCTCGACCTGGTGCCGCAGCTTTTGGCGCTGAGCCCGGCGATGCGGATCGTGGTGCTTACCGGGTACGGCAGCATAGCGACGGCAGTGGAAGCCGTCCGCCGGGGCGCGATCAACTATCTGAGCAAGCCACTGGACGCCGACCAGATCCTCGCCGCGTTCGAATCGCAGGGCGCGGCCCCCGCAACAACGAACGCCGCGGAAAATCCCCCGTCGCTCGCCCGCGTGGAGTGGGAGCATATCCAGCGCATCCTGGTGGATTGCGACGGGAACATCTCGCTGGCCGCCCGGAAGTTAGGGCTACATCGCAGGTCATTGCAGCGGAAGCTCGGAAAGCTGCCCCCGCTGGAATGAGCGCGCTCGTCCCCGTCGCCCGCTCGATGGAGTTACATGGACCGGTCAAAAGAGAAAGCCACGGGCAACTCCGTGGCTTTTAGACAAGTCTTTAATTGGATATCTGGATCGACTACGCCGGCGTGCGCCGGCGTCGCAACAGTCCAAGCCCCGCGATCGCGAAGACCGCAGCGGATGAGGGCTCCGGCAACGGGTTTCCGCCCGTGGAGATATTGACACCGGGCACTTGGTCCTTGCTTTCCGTGGTTCCGAATTGGAACTTCGCGGAGGTTACGGTGGTCGCGGAGGTCACGCCGTTGACAGTCAGGAAGAATTCCGCGCTGA
>JAQGHP010000661.1 GCA_028288775.1 Phycisphaerales bacterium
TCCGTTTCGCTGTCGCGAACGAAGTATATGTCGGACAGGATCGTCTCGTCCGCGGCGGAAAAACTCGTGGCGAAGTCGTCGAGCAATAAGCGGGTTCGGCTGTGCTGATGCGGCTGAAACACGCACAGCAACCGCCGGGGCTTGTACCTCCCGCGCAGGGCGGCCAGGGTCGCGCGGACTTCGGTGGGATGGTGCCCGTAGTCGTCAACGACGATCGCGCCGTTGAACCGGCCCATCTCCGTCATCCGCCGATCGACGCCCGTGAATTTCCCCACCGCATCTGCGGCGGCGGCCGGGTCGATCCCGCAGGCGACGCACGCCGCGACGGCGAGCGTGGCGTTGAAGAGATTGTGCAGTCCGGCCACCGATAGCCGCAAGGTCGCGACGGGATGATTGTTGAAGAAAATTTCCCCGCGGTAGCAGCCGTTTTCTTCACCCAGGTTGCGCGTAGACCACGTAGCGGGCTTGTCGAGGGCGATCGTCTGGACCGGCGTTTCGATGCCTTTCAGGGCCGCGGCCACGTTTGCGTCGTCGCCGTTCACCAGTAGCAGCCCATCGAGCGGTACGACTGCGGCGAAGGTGCGGAAGCTTTCGACGATGTCGTCGATGTCTTTGTAGCAGTCGAGATGGTCTTCCTCGATGTTCGTGATGCACGCCACGCGCGGGCGGAGATTATGGAAGCTGCGGTCGAACTCGCACGCCTCGGCGACGAACGCGCGGCCTTTGCCCGAGCGGCTGCCGCCCCCGAGCTGCGGGACGGTGCCGCCGACCACGAAGCTCGGGTCGGCACCGCATTGCAGTAGCGCGAATGCGGTCATGGCGGTGGTGGTGGATTTGCCGTGCGTGCCGGCGACGGCCACGCCCAATCGCTCGGCCATTACCTGCCCGAGCAGCTCGGCATATTTGAGCTGCGGCAGACGCATCGCCCGTGCGGCGAGGAACTCGCCGTTGGTTTCCGGGATGGCGGCGGTGCGGACGACGAGGTCGATGTCGCGCGAAAGTAGTTCGCCGCTCTGCGTGCGGGAGATGCGCACGCCGCGTTTCATCAGCTCGAAGGTTTGGGCGTTGGGCTTGGGCTCGGAGCCGCTGACGGCCGCGCCGCTATCGAGAAGCATGCGCGCCAGGCCGCTCATCCCCGACCCGCCGATGCCGATGAAATGCACGCGTCGCCCCGCAAATTGGCTCGGGGAGCGCGATTCCGTTCGCAACTCGCTGACGGCGTGAAGCATGTTCGTGGGCATGGTACTCATGGCGCTATACGAGTCAAAGCATGCGGGACAAACAAACCCGAATTCCGAAACCCGAAACCCGAATCAAATCCGAACGACGAAGTGCGAATTCGGGGGAGCCACGAATGGCACGAATGTACACGAATGAATTCGCTCTTATTCGCGTTCCTTCGTGTCTCACGTCTTTCTTCGCCCCTCGGCGGTAGAGTTCTTCGATTCGGATTTCGTCATTCGGATTTGATTCGGGTTTCGGGGATTCGGAATTCGGGCTTCGAGCGCCGCCTCTCCTCATCGACCGGCCGGCATCAATTCCATCATTACCCGCGCGACGTTGTCCGCCGCGTCGGGCTTGCCGATCTTCTTCGCGGCTTCGGACATGGCGCGGCGCTTTTCCGCATCGTACAAAAGGGGCTCGATGATCCCCCGCAATTTGTCGGCATTCTTGCGGCGATCCTTCTCGTCATCCATCAGCACCGCCGCCCCGGCGTCGGCCAGCACCTTTGCGTTGAGCCGCTGGTGCATGTCCTTGTGGAAGGGGTAGGGCATGAGGACGGAAGGCACGCCGGTGGCGGTAAGCTCGGCGCAACTGCTCGCGCCCGAGCGGCTGATGGCCAGGTCGGCGACCGACCAGATGTCGGCCATGGCCGGGGTGAAATCGATGATGCGGACGGGGAGGGCGGTTCCGCGGTCAGCCAGTTCGCGGTAGCCCGCACGGACGGCATCGGCATGGTCGCGGCCGGAGAGGTGCAGGACCTGCCAGCCGCGAAGCGTGACCCCGCCCAGCATGGTGATCACCGCCTCGTTCACCGTCTGCGCGCCCAGCGACGCGCCGGTGACCACGAGGGTGAGCAATTTCGGGTCGAGGCTGAGCCGTGCCGCGGCCTGGGAGCGGGGCGGCAGATTGCGAATGTCACAGCGAATGGGGCACCCGGTGACACGGACCTTCGCCTTCTCCGCGCTGCTAATGTGATCGGCGGTGGCTTCAAACTGGCAGCAGACCGCCCGCACGCGCTTCAGAAGGAATTGGTTGGCTTTGCCGGGGATGACGTCGGGGTTGACCAGGGCGCAGGGAACTTTTTTGCCCGCGGCCTCGCGGATTGCGACACCCGCCGCGTATCCGCCAAGGCCGAGTGCAACGGCGGGGCGGCGCTCCCGGAGAACTTTGCGGACGAGATCCTTGGTTTCCCGCCAGGACTTCCAGAACTTCAGCAGCCCCGCAACCGTCGTCACCGGTGGAACAATCGGCTGCGGCAGAAACTCAAAGCCCGTTGGCCCGAGAATGACCTTGTCGATCTCCCGCTGCGTGCAAAGAAACAGCGGTTTTGCCTCGGGAAGGAGCTTGCGCAACGACTCGGCCACGGCAATCCCGGGAAACAGGTGCCCACCCGTGCCCCCGCCCGCAAACAAGATCGTTATCGGCTCGGCCATCAGAGGGTGCTAGAGTAGCGAGCGAAGGGCGGATGGGAAGGGGGAGGGGGGAGGAGTGCAAAGTGCAAAGTGCAAAGTGCAGAGGGCAGGTGGCAGAGGGCAGAGGGCAGAGTGACGAGTGCTGAGTGCTGAGTGCTGAGTGCTGAGAATGCAAATCCGATCACGCCGGGTACGAGCTGAAAGCGAGGCCCCGGATTCTTCGAGGGACGGGGTTCTCTTGCGCACCGAATCCGGGGCCTCGCTGTCGCTCGTACGCGGCGTGAATGATTCGAGACAATCGCCCGGTTCGACGGCGCTCACCGCACGCAGCACCCGACTCCGTGCGCTCTTCTTCTGGCTCCTGGCTCCTCGCCACCCTCAGCACTCAGCATTGACAGGACGAGCAGCCCGCGCCGACATTTTCCGTTCTTCAACTTCCACCATCTCCGGCCGGTGTTTGAACCGTGTGATGCTGCACAGGAGGCCCAAGGCGGCGCAGGTGATGACCAGGCCGCTGCCGCCGGCGCTGATGAGGGGGAGGGAAAGGCCCTTGGTGGGGACACTGACCGTTGCCACGGCGATATTAATCGCGGCTTGCAGGCCGAGCATGGAGGCGATGCCGAAGGCGAGCATTTTGCCGAAGTCGTCGCGCTTCTGGCGGATCATCTGCCAGGCGACGAACACGACGCCCAGGTACAACGCGACCGTCAGCATCGCGCCGAACAAGCCGAGCTCTTCACAGATCACGGCAAAGATGAAGTCGGTCGTGTCTTCCGGGAGGTAGCCGAGCTTTTGAATGCCGTTTCCCAGGCCGCGGCCAAAGATGCCGCCGGTGGAGAAGCTCAGGAGGCTCTGGATCATGTGATAGCCTTCGCCCTGCGGGTTTTCCCAAGGGTGCATGAAGGCCATGATCCGTTTCATGCGATAGGCTTTATGGGTGATGAACCACGTCCCGGCCATCACCGCGGGAACGAGGACGATGAGAATGTGCCGCAGTTTTATTCGCCCGGCCAGGAGCATGGTGAACGCACAAATCGCAATCAACGCTGCCGTGCCGAAATCCTGAATTACCACCAATAAGCACAGTGCGCCAACCGGCAGCATCGCCGGAAGAAAGCCGCGGAAAAAACGTTCCGTTGGTTTGCGCGTCAGCCAGTAGGAAAGAAAGAGCACCGTGGCCCATTTGGCCAGTTCAGAGGGCTGGATCTGGATTGGCCCGAGTTTAATCCAACGTCGTGCGCCGTTTACGGACATGCCGATGCCGGGGACGAGCACCGCGGCGCAGGTGAGGGCTGCCGCGATGGACGTCCACGTGATTGGCGAACGCCACAGCGAGCGGTAGCGAACGCCCAGGAACGCGTAATCCACCCGGCCAACGATCCAAAACGTGACGACCGCCCCGATCGCAAATCGCAGGTGTTTGGCCCCAAGAAGCGACCATTTCCAATGAAGTTCGCCGGTCACGGAGGACGACGCCGACTGCACCATCAGCACGCCGATGCACAAAAGCCCCAGCACGCAGAAGGTAAGTATGTCCTGATGGCGAAGTCGGTAGATCGAGGCGTCCATTAGGCCAGTTATCGGACGTACGCCCCGGCGGGCTTGAGCGAGTCGAGATGTCGTTGGTCAGAAATGCGTAAATGATCGGGCTGGACGGCTGGGCAATCGCGGAGATTCGTCGCACGATCTTAAATCCGCTCAGTAGCTGATCACGGTAGCAAATCCGAAACCCTAAGCACCGCCTGCGGGGCAGCAAGGGGTGAGAGCGTCTGCGCAGCCGAGTACACGCGCAGTTCGCCGTATTGGGGGTCGCCGATTTCCGCGCCAATGGGGCTGCGGCGGACTTCGACACACTTGCCGTTCACGTTGATGATCCAGTAGTCGGAAATGCCGTGGGCGGCGTAGAGGCGGGCCTTGTCGATGCGGTCGAAATCGAGCGTGGTGTCGCTGACCTCAATTACAAGCAGCGCGGTTGTCGGATGCTGGACGTTTTGCCTCGGTGTGCCGGACAAAACCACGAAATCCGGAAGGGGGCGGGACTCGCCCAGGCGCATCGGACACTGTACGCGAAGGGTGAAGTGCGTCGGCGGAAAGATTGCAGACAATTCACTCGTGATTAACTGAATAGCCTGCGCGTGCGGGTCGTTCATGGGAGGCAACTCCAAAAGGTCGCCCTCGACCAACTCTACGCGCCGGCCGTCGAACGTGCCCCGTTCGGAAGCGCGGTCGAATTCATCGCCAGTCCAGCGAAATCGCTGGGCCCTACCGGCCGGAGACATTGTGGTTGCGTACGACATCAGGACTTACCTCGCCGGGAATTATACATCTGCAATTGGACGAATGATAGGAATTGGATGGGCCCAATTGCGCGTCTAGCGAAGCTTCACCGTGGCCAGCGCCATCGCCGCCAGCATGGCGCCCACCAGCCAGAAGCGGACTACCACCTGCTGCTCCGTCCAGCCCTTGCGCTGGAAATGGTGGTGGAGGGGGGACATGAGGAAAATGCGGCGGCCTTCGCCGAAACGCCTTCTCGAGTACTTGAAATAGCTCACTTGCAGCATCACCGACAGTGCTTCAACCACGAAGATTCCGCCGACGAGGAAGAGGACCAGTTCCTGGCGGACGACGATGGCGATGTAGCCGATCAGGCCGCCCATCGCCAGCGATCCCGTGTCGCCCATGAAGACGCTCGCGGGGTTGCAATTGAACCACAAAAACCCAAGGCACGCCCCGGCCATCGCGCCCGAGAGCACGGCCATCTGGTCGGTTGCCTGCACGTAGGGAAGGTGCAGATAGCTCGCCCACTCCAGGCTCCCGACAATCAGCGAGAGCATCAAAAACGCGAAGCTGACGATGGCCATGCAACCGGCGGCAAGCCCGTCCAGGCCGTCAGTCAAATTCACCGCGTTGCTCGAGCCGGTCATCACCACCGTGGCGATCGCGATGAACCCCGCCACGTTCAGCGGCAGGCGCGCCGATTTGAAAAACGGGAAATAGAGAAAATGCTCTTCATTCGAGCCGTAGTACCAGGTGAAATACGCCAGCAAAATTCCCAGGCCGATTTGAAAGAGGAGTTTCTCGAGGCTGGTGAGCCCCTGGCGGCTGCCGGTGCGCCGGGCGACGGTCAGTTTCAGCCAATCGTCGATCGCCCCGACGCCGCCCAGCCATACGAGGCACAGCAGCCCCATGTCCACGTAGAAGTTCCGCAGGTTCCCCAGCAGCAGAACGGTCGCAACGATCGAGCTAATGATGAGCAGGCCGCCCATCGTCGGCGTGCCCTTCTTTCCCTCCATCACCTTATCGATATCTGCCTGGCCGAAGCTGGGCTGGTCGCCGATCTTCTGACGGCGGAGCCATGCGATCACCCGCGGCCCGAACGCGATGCAGAAGACGAACCCCAGCACGATCGAAAGCGTCGCCTGAAACGTGACAAACCGAAACACGCGCAAAAACCCAAGCCCGTGGGCTTCGAGCCAGGCTTTGAAGTGTTCGGCGAGGAGGTAAAGCATGTGGCTCAGGACTGGGGACTTAGGACTGAGGACTGAGGACTGAGGACTGAGGTAAAGTGAAAACAGTGTGCGGCATTTATCTCTCTCTGATCGCGCCCTCAGTCCTCAGTCCTCGGCACTCAGTCCTACTTATGATGCCACTTTCCGCGCTGCGTCCGCGGCGCGCTTGGCGATGGCGATGGCGATTTCTTCCAGGCGCACGCCGCGGGAGGCTTTGAGGAGGACCAGGTCGCCTTCGCGGAGGGTTTCGGGGAAGACGTTGGCGGCGGTTTTTGCGTCGTCGAACCGTTTCACTGCCGACTCGGGGTAACCCGCCTGGATCGCGGCTTCGGCAATGAGTTTCGCCTGCGTCCCGACGCACACCAGCAGATCGAAGCGCCCATGGGCCGCGGCGAACTGGCCGATCTCGCGGTGATAGCGGTCGCTGGAGCGGCCCAGTTCGCGCATGTCGCCCAGCACGCCGATGCGCCGGCCGTGGGATTCCAATGCCGCGGCCGTCTCAATCGCCGCGCCCATCGAATTGGGGTTGGCGTTGTAGGCGTCATTCAAGACCGTCACGTCACCCACGGGCTGAAGTTGCAACCGCATCTCCGGGCCGTCGGAACGCGCGAGATTCTCGATGATGATGTCTTCGGGCACACCCAGCTTCCGCCCGACCGCGATCGCGGCCAGCGCGTTGCACGCCGAGTGGCGGCCGAGCATCGGCACAAACACTCGTCGACGGCTGTTGTTCAGGCTGAATTCCGTACCCGTCGGCCCGCACTGCACGTCGGTGGCGAAGAGGTTGTTCTCTTCCTTGAAGCCGAATGTGACGCGCTGTCCTTTCCAATCCGCGACCGCGGCGAGGAGGTCCGGGTCGTCACCATTGACGACGAGGAGCCCCCGGGCCTTTAGGCCGGAAATGATCTGCGCGTTTTCCCGCCGCACGCCCAGCAAGTCGTCGAGGCCTTCCAGGTGCTCTGCGCCGCAGTTGGTGATGACGGCGATGTCGGGCAGCGCCATGTCGCTGAGGACTTTGATCTCGCCGTGATGGTTGGTGCCGATCTCCAGGACGAGATAATCCTGGCTCGGGTCGGCGGGGAAAATCGTCAGGGGGACGCCGATGTCGTTATTAAAGCTCTTGGGCGAGATCGAGCCCTTGAGGCGTCCGCGCAGTGCCGCGTCGATGAGGTGCTTGGTGCTCGTCTTCCCGTTGCTCCCCGCGACCGCGACGACCTTGGCCCGCAGTTGCTTGCGGACGTAGCGGGCGAGCTTCCCCATGGCGGCACGGGTATCGGGAACCTGGATGAGCGCGACGTTAGGCAGGACGTCAGCTGGTAATTCTTCGACCAGCGCCGCGATGGCCCCGCCCGCCGCGGCGTCGGGGAGGAATTGGTGGGCGTTATGCTTGTCGCCGCGAAGCGCGATGAAGAGCGAGCCCTTTTCCATCTGCCTGCTGTTGGTGCAGACCGCCGTCACGTGCGGAGCGTCCACCGGGAGGGCCGTAAGGGCCTTCCCGGCGACAGTCTGCAGCACTTGGCGGATGGATAGTGGCTTCATGGCTTGTTAGTGGCCAGTTACCAGTTGTCGGTTGCCAGTCAAGGAAGCGGAGATTGTGTTCGCCACCTCTGCCTCCTTCACTGCCAACTAACAACTGGCAACTATCAACTCTGAATTACGATATCATGCCGCCACCTGCCGCCGTTGCAGGCAGCGGGTGGCTTCTTCCACGTCGTCGAAATGACGCTTCTCGGTTCCGATAATCTGGTAGTTTTCGTGGCCTTTTCCCGCGATCAGCACCACGTCGTTCGGCTCGGCGTCCGCCATGACCCGTTCGATCGCGGCCCGGCGGTCGCCTTCGATGGTCACCTTCCCCCGCCCCGTCCCGGAAAACCCCGCGGCAACCTCATCGAGAATCGCCTGGGGATCCTCGGTTCGCGGGTTATCGCTGGTCACGTAGATGGCATCCGCCCATTGCTCGGCGGTGCGGGCCATGCGGGGGCGCTTGGTGCGGTCGCGGTCGCCGCCGCAGCCGAAAAGCACGCGCAACTTGCCGTGGGCGAGCGGCCGGAGGGCCGAAAGAACATTCTTCAGGGCGTCGTCCGTATGGGCATAATCGACCAGGACCGAGAACGGCTGCCCGCACCGCACGGTCTGCAGCCGGCCCGGCGCGCCGGTCGCGTCGCGGAGGCCCGCGGCTATCTGATGCACGGACATTCCCATCGCTTCGCCGACCAGCGTCGCCGCGGCCAGGGCGTTCTCGATGTTGTGCCGCCCGATCAACTGCATTGCCACCTCGGCCCGGCCGTCAGGGGTGTGCAGGATGAAGTTCGTGCCGCCGGCGGTCACCGCGACGTCGCGGGCGCGGTAGTCGGCGGACTTCCCGAAGCCGAAACGGATGATCCGGGCCGCGCACCCGTCGATCATGCGATTGGACCAGTCGCTGTCGCAATTCACCGCCGCCACCGCCATCGGATCGAGTGAGGTGAACAGCTTCGCCTTGGCCGCGGCGTAGTTCTCCATCGTCTTGTGATAATCGAGATGGTCGCCGGTGAGGTTTGTGAACGCCGCCCCGACAAACGGCACGCCCGCCACCCGCCCCTGGTCCAGCGCGTGGCTGCTGGTCTCCATCGCAACGGCCCGGCACCCCCTATCACGCATCGTCGCCATCAGCCCCGCGATCTCGCACGCCGCGGGCGTGGTCATGTTCGCCTCGCGGCGGGTCTGGCCGTCGTCAATCTCCACGGTGCCAATCATCCCGCACCGCACCTTCACCTTCGCCAGCAGATGGCGGATGAGGTAGGCGGTGGTCGTCTTGCCGTTGGTCCCCGTCACGGCCAGCGGGCGAACGGTGCGGCCGGGGTTGTCGTGGGAAATATGCGACAGGATCGACGCCGCCGACCCGCAATCCGCGACCAAAATCTGCGGCAGGGGGGCCGAAGCGAGCTTCGATTGCACGACCGCCGCCACTGCGCCGCGGGCCTTGGCGTCGGCAAGGAACTGCGTTCCTTCGGCCTTGGTTCCCGAACGGGCCACGAACAAGCTGCCCGGCGTAACCTGCCGGGAGTCTTCGCAGACGCGCGTGATATCTTGATTGGGGATTCCCGCGACGGAGGTCTGCGGGTCGAAAAGGCGGAGGAGGCTGTGAAGGAGCATGAGGAACTTCCCTATTCCCGAGGCGCCCGAAGCGGCCGTCGCATTGCGTTCTCGCTGGCTGCCTGACCCCGCCGGCATCCATGCCGTATCAGGGTCAGCGTAGCAAACGCTCCGGGCGGAATCAATAACGTATCGACGGCTCGTACGTCTTATCGTTCGCCCCAGTTCATCCGCTTCGCAAAACCCGTGACGAATTTCAAAAAGAATCATTACGGACGTGGCGTAGACCGATTTCGTCGGGCGGAGATCAGTTTCGGAAGACCGGTGACGGAGTATTTGGTGATCACCGCAACCGCCGATCATTGTAACGATTTTTTCCGCCGTCGAGTATCATCGCCGAGTTTCCTATGAAGCGACATTGGGTGGAATACGGCGACACGTGGATGCCCGGCCCAATGAGCTTTTGGGTTCACGTCGAAGCCGATGGCCGACCTTGGAATCAGGCGGCTGTCTTTGACCCGCCAAGGCCCGGCCCCATCGGCGGCCGTGGCTATGCTCGTTTCTACGTGGAGGTCGAGGGGTTCACCTTTTACTTCGCGTCGTTGCAAGAATTGGAGGTGTGCATCCAGACGCTGGCCCGGCGCGTCTTGCCCTCGACGCTCAGCGCGACCGTCGCTCGCGGTGTTGCACGGCATGGGCCGGGCCCCAATAAGCATTGGCTAAGTCGGTTGCCTTCAAGACTGTTACCCATGCGCCGGCGACTCAGGGTAGTGGAATATTTGCGAAAGTCTCTCGCGGATTTCGAGTGCGATTCCGTCGATACCCGCTGAGAGGTCCGGGACGTGGTGCCACGCATTGTTTACAGTCGACGGGCATGCGTCTGCTCAAGCAACTCCTACTGGCGTTCGCGATTATCATCACCTCGGTAGTCCTCTGCGCGATTGGCGGCGGATTCATCGGCAAGCTTATCGCCGTCAAATTTCCGAATTATTACCCGAGCGTCTTTCCGGCGGCTGCCACGCAACCGTATTTCGACGCGTCGGAAATGGGCATCGCGACCGGCATCGGTCAGGGCGCAGCGGCGGGGCTGCTTGTTGGGGCGGTGGTGGTGCTTGCCCTTGCTATTGCAAACCGGCGACGAGACGGACTTGGAAGGTGAGCAACCAGATGACGGACAACGAACTTACGCTAGCTTTCGAGGCCCTCACGCTCCCGTTCGAGCAGTGGACGCATCGGGCGCACGTGCGAGTTGCCTACACATATCTGCGCCGGCATCCGTTCGATTTGGCATTGGAAAAAATGCGAGCGGGGGTCAAGGCATATAACGCCAGTCATGAAGTCCAGGAAAGTCCGACCAGCGGATACAACGAGACGACGACGCACGCGTTTATGCACCTGATTCTGGCCACCATGACGGCATACGGCCAAACCTTCCCGACGCCCACCGCTGACGGCTTCTGCGACACGCACCCGCAGCTCATGACGCGCCACGCCCTCCGCCTGTTCTATTCACCGGAGCGGCGGATGCACCCGCTCGCGAAGGGTCAGTTCATCGAGCCGGACCTTTCGCCGCTTCCGAAAATGATCGCAGCTGTAGCGCCATCGCGATAGAAAGGATCAGCGAAGGGGATCGGAGATGGGCGACCGGCAATTCGAGATGCTGATCCGAAATCGATCAGCGGGAGAAATTCTGCTCCTGAGGGCCGCCCAGCGGGCGGGGTTAGCCGCCGACGAACACATCACGGAAGAATGGCGCGAGTGGTGAATCGACACTTCAGCCGGCATTTCGCTCCGACTCAATCCCCCGCGATCCCTTTTGCTCCCAGATACGTTTGCGATCCGCCGGCCACGCTCGGCAACTGCGCCTTCACGTTCCGCTCCTTAAGCTGTTACTCGGTCGTGGCGTACAGCGGCGAGATTTCCAGCGTCGCGTCCGGTTCGCCGTTCCTTTCGGGGACTGCCACGCCCGCATCCCGCAGCCAGCGGGCGGCCCGGCGGATCTGGTCGCGCTTGCAGGTCGCGGGGGAGTCTGACCCTTCGGCGTTTTTCACCGGCGAGAACTCTTCCGCGCGGTCAGTCTCGTAGACGATCGCGTTTTTGGCGAGCGGGATCGCGTCGAAGACGAATTGCTCGAGCTTTACCGCATTGGGTTTGTCGGGCTTTACGGGGTTACCCGTGTCGTCGACGTAGCTGACCTTTTTTTCCGCGCGGTGCCAGGGGAGCTTTAGCTGGCCGCCGTGGTTGAGGCGGTCGATGAAATCGACCCGCAAGGCGTGAATGGCGATGGAGCCGGCGTTGAAGCGGAGGGTGCCGTCGGAGTTGGTCTCTTTGGCTAGCGCATCGGGCAGGTCGCTGTATTCGATGACCTGTACGACGCCGTCGCCGGTGACGAAGTTGCCGACCTTCTCCAAGGGGCCGGCCTTGGGGATGGTCTTGCTGCTCATTTCGCTGCCGGTGAGGTCGTGGAGGCCGAGGAAGAGCGGGTCAATGCAGTGGACGAGGGGGTTATCGACCTGGAAATAGGAGAGGTGCTCGATCCCGCGCTTGCGGAGATCGGCGAGCGCGCCGCTGCGGTCGAGGGCGCGGAGCGATCCGCCGTGGCCGTCGGGGCTGAGAGCGAGGGAATCTTTCTCCGCCAAAAGCAGTTGGCCGTCCATTGAGAAGGCGGGCATCATCCCCTGCTGGAAGAAGAAGATATCCGCGGGGGGATAGCCGAAGAAATTGTGCTGCCGGAAGAAGGAGCGGGTGGGGGCGTCGTTGACGTCGCTGGTCATGATGTACCAGGGGATCGACTTGCCCGAATCCCGCGACCACGCCAGAAGCTGCTCGGCGAACACCTGAAACAGCGGCTTGTTCTTAATCGGCGTGACCGGGAACTCCCCCTTGGGCCCGTCATAGCCGAGCCGGGTGCCCTGGCCGCCTGCCACCAGAAACGCGGCAATCTTTCCGCCCTTCAAGAGCTCGATTCCGCGCTGCCGGGCGTTCTGGTAAAGCTGCCGATACTTGTCCCCCGGGTCGCGCGGGTAGATCGGGACGGGCTTGATGTCCTTGGGAATCGCGACCTGCGGCTTATGGATCACATAGTCGCGGGCCAGCTCGCCAAGAACGCTAAAGTCTTGTGCCTGCAATTGTTCGCCGAGTTTCTGGCGGCCTTGCGGGCTCAGCTTTTCGTAGAATCGGAGGGCGTTTTCCTGCCCGGCTCGCTTCAGGTTTTCCCGGAGGGTGGCGGCGTCCATAGTCTCTCCCATAAGTTGCCGAATGCTAATCGCAAGCCGATTGCGAAAGCAACCGGTCCCCACCGCTCCTAGAATGGAGCGTACTTGGCGAAAGGCGGGGTGCTTCTTGCTCCCCAAACCTTTTCCCGAGTACCATGTGGGGGTCCAAGGCCGAGGAGCTCACACATGGTTGCTGAAAATTCAAAAGTATTGGTTTTGAAACTACCCGCGGAACAGGGCAATTTTGCTTATCGCCTGGCTGAAGTGAAGGACTTTGAGGCCGAGTGCTACGAACATCGCCTTGAGGAAGGCGATTCTGAGGCACTTCGCCAGGAATTGTTCCGACGGTCGGGCGAGGTTCTGAATCTCGCGCAGGTCATGGCCCGTCTGCCGGGGGACTTCCGTGTGGTGGATTACAGTAAAGAGGCCTGAAGAACTTCGGTTCCGCTTTAACTTGCGGTTGGGTGGGGATCGGGTATCAGGCAGGGCCGTTCACAAAATCAGGTGGTGGGAACAGGGGGAGCGGCGTCGAGGGTAGGAAAGCGATCCCGGTAAGCCATACGCTCCCACCAGCGAGCGGGGCGCAGGTCCGGGTCGCCAACATTCACCTGACGTAGCTTGCCTCGGCGGGTTTGCAGCAGCAATCCATTCTCCCGCACCGCAACTACCGTCCAAAATTTATCGACATGATAGTGGTAGCCTTCCCCCTGCGGCTCCGGACGGACGCCGCGGGCGCGGGGACCCGGATGGGTGCTGCGCTTGGCGACGCGGAATACGACGCGGTCGCCGGTCTGAAATCCCTTGTGTGGCAACATGACAACCCCAGGCGAGGCGGCGCGGTTGGTGTTCGCAATGTTGATCGCCCTGCCTTACTCAACTTACCACATATTTATCGTTGCAGTGAGTCGGAAATTCTGAATATTCGATTGCAAATCAAATTGTTTTCACGCTCCGAACGGCTCATCCCCCGGCCCCATGCTTTTCGACACGCTTCATCCTCCGCCGGTCCATGAGGAGTCCACCATCTCAAGCGGCGAACTACGCCTCCACACCCATCGCGTGCGGCTGGCCGGCGCTCCACCGCGCGCCCTGCTGCGGATCATTCACGGTTACGGCGAACATGGCGGCCGCTATCTCGCCTTCATGCGCTGGATGGCCGAGCGCCGCATCGCGTGCGAGGCGGTGGATCTCCGCGGACACGGGCGCTCCCCCGGATCACGTGGCTACGTTTCCCGATGGGAGGAATATCTGGACGACGTCGCGGCGTTCCTCCGCACCCCCGCGTCCGAAGGCGACGGCGAAAATGGATCGCCCGCCCCGCTTTATGTACTCGGCCACAGCCACGGCGGTCTCATCGCCGCCGCCGCGGGCGAGCGCGGTATCTTCGCCCAAGCCGGCGTCGCCGGCTGCATCCTCTGTTCCCCCTACCTCGGCACGCGCATTCCCCTTTCTCCCGGCAAGCGTCTTTTGGCTATGGTGGCCAACCACTTGTGGCCCAGCATGCGGGTGAAGACGGGGCTGCAGGAGCAATGGCTCACGAGCGACCCGGAAATGAAAGCAGAGAGCCGGTCGGACGCACTGCTGTGCCGCACCGCCACGCCCAGGTGGTACGCGGGGCTGAAGGACGCCCGCGCCCGCACGATTTCGCGGGCGTCGGCGTTTACGCTGCCGCTGCTATGCCTGGCAGGCGAGGACGACCGAGTAGCCGACCCCTCCGCGACCGCCGACTTCTTCCGCCGAGCCGGGTCGGCGGATAAGTCGCTCTACGTCTACCCGAATCGCGTCCACGAACTGCTGCGCGAAACGGGGCGGGAGCGCATATTTGCGGAGATATTGGGCTGGATGCAGGTGAGGGAGGGTGAAGGAAAAAGTAAAAAGTAGAAAGGAAAGTGCGGAGCGATCGGAGCGGGATCAGGCGTCCTTGGTTCGCCCCATTCACTTTTACCTTTTCACCTTTTTACTTTTGCCTCTCCTCCAACTCCGGCAGAAACATCGCGACCACGATCGCGGGAATGAGCAGCAGGCTGTTGCACAAGAGAGCGATCCTGAAATCCCCGACCTTGTTGAACAGGCCGAAGAATATCGTCCCGAACGCCGCGGCGAGGCGGCCGATGTTGTAGCTGAAACCGGCGCCCGTCGTTCGCAGCAGTGTCGGGAAAAGGGGCGGCAGGTACATCGTGAACAGCCCGAAAACCCCGGAGAAAAAGCCCACCCACGGCACCCACCGCATCAGCGACGCGTGCCCCCGTTCCACGCAGAACGCCCCGGCCATCGCCAGGAAAAAGCCCACGAACATCAGGGCAATCGCCCGCCTATAGCCCAAGGCTTTTGCCATGGCCGCGGCGAAGAAATTCCCGGCGATCGACGTGCCGATGAGCAGGAAAAACGACGTGAGCACCAGCCGCTCGCGGTCTGCCTTTGCCCAGCTGCTCAGGTCGGGCAGGTTGCGGAGGTGCTGATTGATCCAAAACATGAACGCCCACCACGCCGTGAGCGAGCAGGCGCAGACGACGATCGTGAGGAGAGTCGTCCGCCGCACGGGAGGACGGAATAAATCCGCGAACCCGGGCTGCGTCGCGGCGGCTGCCGGTTCGTCCCCCGCGCCCGCGGGTTGTCCGGGAACGATGACAGGGAACCCTCGGCGCTGGTCCGCTCTCCCCTCCTTCGCATCCAGCCAAGCCTGCGGCTCCGGGACGGACTTGCGTACCCAGAAGACCACAAGGGCCGGCACCACGCCGACGAGGAACACCGCCCGTTGATTGTTGACAAGTAAGTAGGTTACGCCGCAGGCCAGCAAGACGCCGACGTTCACGGCGGTTTGCAGCACCGCCGCCGCCCACGGGCGGAAGCGTGCCGGCCACGTCTCGGCGAGCAGCGCCGAGCCGACCGCCCATTCTCCGCCGATCCCCAACGCCGCCAGAAAGCGGAACAGCATCAACTGCCACCACGCCTGCGCGAAGAACGAAAGCCCGGTAAACGTGGCGTAGGTGAGGATCGTCAACCCCAGCGCCCGGCTGCGCCCCAGCTTGTCCCCCACGCGCCCGAAGAACCCGCCGCCCAGCGCCCAGCCAATGAGGAATGCGGCTTGAATCCACGAGCTTTTCGCCGTCACCTGCGGGTCAGCCACGTTCGCCGTGTGCAGCAGGCTTGCCACAAACGGGGCGGCCACGAGCGTGTACAGGTGCATGTCCAGCCCGTCGAACAACCACCCGAGCCACGCCGCGATTCCCGACTTCCATTGCTGAGGCGTTAGTCGGTCCGAAGGCGAGCCCTGCATCGTGCGCGGCTCGGCATATCCGACGATGGAGCTTTCTGCGGCCGACGGGGTGGAATGAATGCCAGACATGGAAGTTCGGATTGTGAACGCCGCGTCGCGGACTTGCAACTACCGAAGGGCGAGCGCGGCGAACGGATTGCATTCCAATTAGCGCGGCCCTTCCCCGTGGCACGGGCGGCCCGCCCGTGGGCGGTACTCCGCCGTGTTGGCCGATTTTGGCCCTCCAAGGTTGTGTGGCACAGCGGCTATGTCGTCGTTTCCCGCTTGCGGAGGAATCACAGCCGGGGGCGGCTGTGCCACGTATTGCTGTCTTCCATCCGAGTACGGATCGAACATCACGGGATACCGTGACCATGGGCGGGCCGCCCATGCCATTACGTGGGGTATCGCGACCTTGTGAATGCGCATTTCGCGATTATGTCAAGATCGTGCATCTTTCCCGGCGACGTTATCATTCCACGTATGGAAGAGCCGCGACCGCTGGACTACGCCTCCCCGCCGCCGCCGAGGAAGCGGTCACGCCCGATGCCCGAGCAATGGATTCTTGTCGGATGCATTATCATTCCATTCTCACTGCTCCTGCTTTTTCTCATCGGAATCGCAATCGTGGCCGTTCTTGGATCGAGGTAAGTGCGGTACCATATGACGTGGGTTTGGGCGCATTTGCATTTCCGGCGTAATCACTTTTTGGGGAGCTTGCGATGGCTGATTGGTACTACACCTCCGGCGGGCGGCAGCGCGGGCCGGTGAGCGAAAGTGAGCTTAAATCGCTCGTCGCCGGGGGGACAATCCGCCCTTCGGATTTGGTATGGAACCCGTCGATGCCGCAGTGGGTGCCAGCGGGGCAGGCGGGCGCGCTGGGGGCCGCCATGGCGTCGGCGCCCACGCCCGGATACTCGGCGGCCCCTTTGCCTGCCGTTGGCGTTGCCGCGGCGGCGCCCGCGCCCGCGCCGTATGCCGCTCTCGCGTATGCGGGCCCCGACGTCCATGCGGTCGAATTCACGCATCAGTCCATGGAGATGCTCCGCCAGACGCGGCCCTGGGCGTTGTTTATTTCGATTATATTTTTCCCCGTCGGCGGCCTCTGTGCGTTTGCGACGCTGGCGATGATCGCCGCGTTGATATTCGGCCGAAGCGGGCCGCCCTCGCTTCGTTGGCTCGTCGCGGGGATCGTGCTTCTGTCGCTCGTTTATGTCATCCCCGCGATATACATGGTGCGTTTTTCGTCGAAGGTCGCCAGGCTCGTTCGCATGCGACGCACCGCCGACCTCGAAGCCGCGCTCGCGGAGATGCGAAACGTCTTCCGCGTCAGCGGCATATTGATCGTCGCCGGAATCGCATTGTGTGTGCTCGGCATCGGCGCGGTGTTGATTTTCGCGAGTTGAATCTCCACATGCCCCTCGGTTTTCGAATTACGCCTATTTCCCAAGGCGGAGGTATAACTTCACCCATGAAACCAATCCTCTTCGCCGCACTTCTTTCGATCGCATCGAGCGCCTTCGCCAGCGACCCCGGCACGCCCGGCGGGCTTCCGCCCGGAGAGAAGGGGGCGAAGGCCGTTCTCGAAAAATCGCCGCGGCATGGGGAGTGGGTGGAAGTCGCCGTGCCCGGTGCGAAGACGCCGTTGCGCAGCTACATCGTTTATCCCGAACGGAAGGACAAAGCGCCCGTCGTCATCGTCATTCACGAGATCTTCGGCGAAAGCGATTGGATCCGCTCCGTCACCGACCAATTGGCCGCGGACGGGTTCATCGCGATCGCGCCGGACATGCTCAGCGGCCACGGGAAAGACGGCGGCGGCACCGACACCTTCGCCAGCCGCGATGACGTGGTGAAGGCCATCCGCGACCTCAAGCCCGAGGAAGTGACGGCGGATGTAAACGCCGTCCGCGCCTACGGCGCGAAGCTCCCCGCCTCCAGCGGGAAGACCGCGACGATCGGCTTTTGCTGGGGCGGCGGACAGAGTTTCGCCTACGCCGCGAGCCAGCCCGACCTCAGCGCCGCCGTCGTCTACTACGGAACCCCGCCGGCCCCCGAGGCCCTTGCCAAAGTCGCCTGCCCCGTGCTCGGCCTTTACGGCGGCAACGACGCCCGCGTCACGTCCACCGTCGAGCCCACCGCCGCCGCCATGAAGAAGCTGGGCAAGCCGTATACGCCGCACGTCTACGACGGCGCAGGCCACGGCTTCCTCCGTGCGCAGGACGGCGCTAATGGCGCGAATCAAAAGGCCGCCGATCAGGCCTGGCCGACCACGATCGAGTTCCTCCGTGTGAACACGAAATAGCAAACCGATTTCGAGGGCGGCTTCCCTCTTCGTGGCACGGGCGGCCCGCCCGTGGGCGGCGGTACTCCGCCGCGTTGGCCTGTACTCAGGTCAAGAAAGCAAGAGCGAAGCGACTATTCGCATCCACGCCGGATAGGTCGCTGCGCTCGGGCTTTCTTCGATGCGGGTAGATCGAATGTCACGGATTACCGTGACCATGGGCGGGCCGCCCATGCCACTTTATGCGGATTACCGTGACCATTGGCGAGCCGCCCATGTCACTTTGGGCGGTGTACCGCGACCATGGGCAAGCTCCCCATGGCACTGTAAGAGCGAGCCGCCCGTGCCAGATAAGGCTGCCGGCGGCAGGGGTGGGGCGGTTATTGCGAGAGTTCCCGCAGCATTTGGGCGATCCGCAAATGCGGTCGCGGTAGCGGGAATTCGTCGAGCCGATCGAGCAGCGTCCAGCGGCGCGGGCGATCGTCGGCGGGGGTGGCCGTGGCCGTCGCTGTGCAGTGGAACACTTCGAATTCGTAGCGCCGATGGGTCAGGCCGTGGGTCACCGTTCCCAAGGCGCGGATCTGCTTAACGCGAATCGGCAACGCCGGCGGGTTTGCCGCCTGCTCCCCGGTCGCGGCCTCCCCCGGGATCGTGGTGAACTGCCACATCCCCGCCCAGCGGCCGGTGGCGGGGCGCTGTTCCAGGAGCCATTGGCCGTCGCCGCGCCGGATGCAATACGTCCGCCGGAGGACCAGCGGCGTCGGCTTCGCCTTTTTCGGAGCGGGGATTTTCTCCTGCACGCCCGCGGCGAATGCTTCACAATGGTCGCGCACCGGGCACAGCAGGCATTGTGGATTCCGCGGCGTGCAAATCAGCGCGCCAAGCTCCATCATCGCCGAATTGAAATCGCCCACCCGTTGGAGGGGGAGGATCTCCTCGGCCCGCCGCCATAGGTGCTGCTGTGTTCGGCGGTCGCGCGGGTCGGTGGCGATGGCGTCGAGCCGGCAGAGGACGCGCTGCACGTTGGCGTCGAGAATCGGCGCTCGGCGGCCGAACGCGATCGAAGCCACCGCCCCGGCGGTGTACCGGCCGACGCCAGGGAGCTTTAATAACTCCGCCGCCTCGCTGGGCATCGTGCCCCCCAACTCGCCCATGACCATCCGGGCTGCCGATTGCAGGTTGCGCGCCCGCGAGTAGTAGCCCAGGCCCTGCCAGTGCCGGAGCACTTCCTGCTCATCCGCGGCGGCCAGGTCGGCGAGCGTCGGGAAGCGGGCCAAAAATCGGTGGAAATAAGGGATAACTGTCGCGACTTGGGTTTGCTGGAGCATGGTCTCGCTCACCAGAACGTGGTAAGGATTCAGCTCCGCGCCCCCGGCGGCATCGACACGCCAGGGCAAATCACGCCGGCTCCGGTCGTACCAACGCAAGAGTCGCCGGGCGAATGTTGAAGCGGAAGACAACATCGCCCGATCATACGCCCCCGGCGGCACCGTTGTATGCCCGCCGGAAGGGCGAGCGCCGACAGAAATTTGAAATCGTGTGTCTTTTTGACGCCGCCGACCTTGCTTCACTCCCTGTCCGTGCTACATTCGCTTGCTACGGTACATATCGCGTTTGGACGGACAGGGAAGTTTCACGGAGGATCCTCCCATGCGTCGCCCGCTGATTGACGATTTCGTTCGTCTCACCCAGGACATCCCCGAACTCTCACTGAGCCGCGGGGAATTGGGCGTGGTCCGCAGCACATGGTTTGCGCCCACGGTCGCCTACGAGGTGGAATTCCAGAAGATCGGCAACGATTACCAAACCCGCGCCCTTCTCCTCGAGGAGCAGGTGCAGGTTGCGGAGGATTCGCTCCTCCCGGCGGTTCCCATCCCCTAAGCCCATGTCACGCAAATAGTTCAAGGATCAGATGGTCAGGTGAACCCCCGGCGTCGCGTCGGAAGTCATCAATAGGGCTCCC
>JAQGHP010000664.1 GCA_028288775.1 Phycisphaerales bacterium
TTCGTCGTTCCAGATGACGATCGCGCCGTTGTTCTGGAAAGCCTGGGAGGCTTCGATTTGGGGCACGATCTGCGAGAGGAAGTTGTCGCCGATGGCGACGGCTTGCTGGTCGGTATTGCCGGCGTAGGTGACGCCGTTATAGGTGAAAATCGAGCCCGCCTTGAGTGACGAGTGCATGTCGTTGAACTGATTGGGCGTAATCCAGTTGTATTTGGCGACGGTGTTGTTGGACAGATCAGTGCCGAGCTGGCTGATGGGCGCGACATTCTGCGTGGCGGTATCGGTGAAGAACGCCATCGGGTTGTGCTTGACGGCGTAATTGTATTGCACGCTCCCGTTGTAGGCGTTCGTCGCCCCGCCGGGGTAGTTGCCGGCGGAGCTGACTGTCGGGCCGTTGCCGGAGACCTGATAGTCTTCCTGGTAATTCTTCCAGCTCACCCCCTGCGCGTTCATGAGGCCGGTGAGGTGCGCGGTCTGGTTTGGATCGAAGATGTTCTTATTGGCGATGGTGGGGTCGCCATCGCCCGTGATCGTCGTATTGGTCGCGGCGTTGTAATTGGTCGCGGCCTCGGCCCACAGATAGTTGGGCTCGGACGGGTGTACGCCCATGCCGGCGTTGGTGTAGTTGGTGGCGTAGGAAGTCATCGCGGCGTTGGGGTTGCCGGGGGTGATCAGGCTGTTCAGATATGGGGCGGCGGAGTTGCCCTGAAGCTGCTGGATCGACGTGAAGGTTGATGGCTGGGTGAAGTTGTGATTTTCCATCGCAATGACGAAAACCGTGCCCACGCCATCGGCGCGGGCAATCGACGCGAACGAACCGACCGCGACCGCCGCCACCGCGGCGCGCACTGCAAGACGTGAAACCGAGTTCATCGGATTCTCCTTCCAACAGGGTAAAAATTTTCCCATCACGCCCCGATCGCGGAAGCGTGCGGGCGGACAATAGACCGGGTGTAAAAATGTTCTTTGAGAGGCAGGTTAGGTTGGCGGGAATTGTTCGCGCGGATTGTCATCACGCCGGGCAAAGATCGCGTAGGGATGGGAATAAGGGCGTGTTAGGGAAGGGACAAAAATGCGCTCAGGCATGTGACTACATGGACCGCGTTCAACGAAGAGCGGCATGTCGAATCGAACGAACGCTAGTGATTATCCCCTGCTCGCTGGCTTCGCCCGCCCCTCGACCGTCATCCCCCATGCCTCGTTGAACTCCGCGAGATAGCGGCGGAGCAGTTCGACGTCGGCGGGCGGTGCGGCCTTTTGGCGCTCGGCCGCGTTTACCCGGCGGTCGTCCTGCAAGCGGGCTTTCAACACCTCGGATTCCTGTTCCCGCTTTTGGATGTCGGCCTTGCTCTGCTCGATGGCGGCGGTGGCCTGGCGGAACATGTCCATCTTTTCCACGTCGTCCCGCGGCAGGTCGGGGTGCTCGGCCGAGAGCGACGCACGCTCGGCATGATCGCGCTCGTCCTGCTGATTGCGCTCGGCGACCGCGAGTTCCTGCGATAACGTCGCGACAGCGGCGCGGGCGGCCTGCGCGGTCTGCTGCTGCGCGGCCGCAAGGGCGGCGGGGTCTTGCTGGAAAGCCGGGCCCGGTCCGGCTGCACCGTCCACGCCAGACGCGTTGGGAGCAACGATCGCCGGATCGCGAACGAGATCTTGTAGTCCCGCCGGTGGCGTATTGGCCGTGCCGCCCGTCGCGCCCGCCGCGTCGGCATTTTCGGCGGCGGTTTCGGCCTCGGCGATTTGGGTGCGGAGGCGCTGCGCGCTGTCCGCCCACATCGCTGCCCGGTCTGTGGCGGTTGTGGCTTCGTCCTGGGCCTTGGTGATGCGCTGGGCGCGCTGTTCCTCGGAGAGAATGGGGAAGCCCGACCGCACGGCCGCCTCGGCCAAGGCCAGCCGCTGCCGGGCGGCGGCGAGGTCGGCGGCATTCTTCCGCAGGGGTGCCTCGGCGTTGTAGTCCAATTGGGCAACGCCCCATGCCAGCCACGCCCTTTCTCCCACCTGGGCCCACTCGTCCGCGCGCATATGCCCCGCTGCCAAGGCTGGATTCAGGGAAGCGTCGTCCCGGGCCGCCAAGGCCAATGCGGGGAAGCCTTCGGGCATCGCGTCGATGTTGCGGCCCGAAGCTTCCGCGGCGGCGACAACCAGCCGGGACGCGCGGATGAATCGCAATAGTTGCAGACGGGAGTAAGTGCCGCCGTCCGGACGGGAAGAAGGAGTCGTGGCCTGCGCGGCAACGGGTTGCGTGGCCGCGGCCTGATTGGGCCGCTCGTCGGGCACGTCATGGGGCGCTTTGGGGCGCTTGCAGGACGACATGCCCACGAGCGCGCACAACGCGATTGCCGGGTAGAAATATCGCATAACGCAAGCCTGATCCGCGGCCGATTCTCCGGTGCTTCCGACGCAATGGCCGGAAGAAGGTTCCAGTACAGTATGCCCCGGCGGGCCGTCGCCGCCAATATAAAAGCGGGTTGTCCTACAATCCCTCATGCGACTGCTCGTCACTGCGGATTTGCATTACAACCACCCGAAATCGAAGGCACTGGCCGACGACCTGATCGACGCGATGAACGCCGCGGGCGGCGACGTGCTTCTGCTGGTCGGTGACACCGCCGTGGCAGAGGGGGATGCGCTGGAGCGCTGCCTCGCCCGCTTCCGCTTTAACGGCCCCAAGCTCTTCGTTCCGGGCAACCACGAGCTTTGGACGGCCGGCCCCGACAGCCATGTTCTGTATTCGCAAATGTTGCCGCGACGGGTGCGTGAGATGGGATGGCAGTGGTTGGAAGCCGAGCCGTTCGTGGCGGGTGATGTCGCAATCGTCGGCAGCCTCGGGTGGTACGATTATTCCTTTGCGCAGCCGAGCCTGGGCATTCCGCGCCGTTTCTATGCACACAAGGTTTCGCCCGGTGCCGCGGAACGGTACGCGGAATTCGCCCACCTCTTCGAGCGGACGGATGATATTTCGCCGCATGCGCGGGACACCATCGCGCGCTGG
>JAQGHP010000679.1 GCA_028288775.1 Phycisphaerales bacterium
TACTACAAGGAAGGCGGCAAGATCCGCCTCCAACCCGCCAACCGCACCATGGAACCCCGCATCGTCAACCCCGACCAGATGAAGGTCCAGGGCGTAGTAATCGGCGTGCTACGCAGCTACGCGTAGTTGATTCTTCGGTAGTTCATTATCTTGAAATATCCCGGCAGGCGTAAAAACGTAAGGACGTAAGCGGCTGAGTCCGCGCAACCGCATTTCTTACGTTTTACGTCTTTGCGTTTTACCCTCGTACGCGTCCGCTTCTCACGTTTCACGTCTTCACGTTTCACGTTCCCCTCTTTCAAGGAGCCCCCATGTCACCCGCCTCTGCCCCCTCCGGCGGCCCGAACAAGGCCGAGCATGACATTCTCTTTCAAAGCTGGTTCAAGTCGGTCGGCCCGCGCACCTACGCCGCACAGTTGAAACGGGCGGCGAACGGGAACCATTTTCTGGTGTTGACTGAGGGCAAACGGGATGACAAGACCGAAGAAGTCCGCAAGACGCGGCTGTTTGTTTTCAGCGAAGACTTCGTCGAGTTCTTCAAGTTGCTCCACGAAACCGCCGTCTTCATCAAAGCCAACCCCGTTCCGCCCGAGGTGAAGAACAAGCGCGAGCGCTTCTGGTCCAAACAAAACGGAAAGCCCGCCAACAAGGGGCCGGCAACGCGCCCCTCCGCCGCACCAGCTCCCGCCCAACGCCCCGGAACCCAGGCCGCCCGATCAGGGAAGCCGCCCGAACGCCCGCAAAATGGCGGCGCGAATCGAAGGCCGGCGATGGCGAACGCGCGTTGATGATTTAACGAATGTCCCTGCGTAGCCAGAAGTAATGGTGATTATCCAGCGATTCGAAGGAGACTAAACCCATGGGGCCGCCGGGATCACAAAAGGGGGACGAAGCCCGCGGCCCAAACCCGAGTCACTGGAATCCGTATGAAATATACGATGCAAACTCTCGTATTGATTGCGATGGCGGCCGCGGCAGTGATCGGCTCGCACGTCTCCGCGGCCTGGGGTGAGTCGGCGAAGGTTGATAACGGCTGGGACCGCAAACTTTTTGACTATGTGCGCCCGGCGAAGCTGGTGGTCGAAGAGACCACGCCGACGGACGCACAGGTGAATTTCTGGATGCGCCCGCCGCAGGCTTCCGCGGATGCGCCCGAGCCCAAGGATCTCGGCCCCGCCAAGCCGCGGGCGGTGGGGAACCTCAACGTCCTGCACCTGCGTTTCAAGGACGCCACCGGCGACATCGTTCCCGCGCTGCTCTGCACCCCCAAGGGCCAGGCCGGCCCTTTCCCGCTGGTGATCGCGACGCATGGGCTGATGAGCAACAAGGCGCAGGTGTGCGCCCAGGTCGCGCCGGCGCTGGTGAAGCGCGGGTACGCGGTCCTGGCCGCGGACATGCCCTGTCACGGCGAGCGTCCGGGCAACCCGCTCGACCTGGTAAACGCCCGCGAGCGGAAGAAGACCTTCCCGCTGTACCAGAAGGCGGTGACGGATGTGCATCAGCTCATGGACATTGCAGAGCAATGTCCCGACATTGACCATAAGGGGGGATTCGTGCTCGCCGGGTATTCGATGGGGTCATGGATCAGCAGCGTCGCCGGCCCGAGCGATGACCGCGTGCGTGCGATGGTGCTAATGGTCGGCGGCGCGTTCGACGTGCCCGCCGACACGTTGAAGTTGCCCGAAATCGCGGCCCTCGACCCGCGCCTGGCGCTCGCCCATTTCGCCGGCCGTCCCCTGCTGCTGCTCAACGGGAAAACCGACAATATCGTCGCCCCCGAGCTCAGCCGCCGGCTCTTCGCCGCCGCCCCGGAACCCAAGCAACAAATCTGGTACGACAGCGGCCACTTCCTCCCCGAGCCAGCTTACGAGGAGGCCGCGCGGTGGATCGCGGACGACGCGGGAAAGGCAAACGCCGCGAAGACCGATCTCAAGGCGCGGGCGAAGGCGGGATAAAATGAATCAACCCGACGACAAGAATCAAAGCGAGGGCGTTCCGCTGGAATCGCTCGATTCTGACACGCTCGCGGCGATTGAGCGCGCCGAGGCCCAATCGGCTCGCGGCGAAGGTAGGCCGTGGGAAGAGGTCCACGCCCAGTTGGAAGCGAAATATTTGACTGGCGGAAATCCAGTAGGTTCGGCTCCGCCGAACAGTTCTTCCGTTCGAACCCGGCGCATCCCACCACGATCCGGCGGATTCTAAACGCGGCGCTTCCCCCCTATAATCCGCCCCGTGACCCCTCGCCGACCGATCCAACAATTGTCCATCTCCCTCGTGAACCGCATCGCGGCGGGCGAAGTGATCGAGCGGCCGGCGGCGGTCGTCAAGGAACTCGTCGAGAACGCGATTGACGCGGGGGCTTCACGCATCGTCGTAGAAGTGGAGGACGGCGGGCGGGCACTGATCCGCGTGATCGACGACGGGGGCGGAATGCCCCCCTCCGATCTGCCGCTGGCGTTTGCTTCGCACGCGACCAGCAAACTGACTTGCGACGAAGACCTCTTCCGTATCGCCACGATGGGTTTCCGCGGCGAAGCGCTGGCGAGCATCGGCGCTGTTTCCCATGCCCGCATTCTCTCGCGCATGCCGACGGAGGAGGCCGGGTACGAAGTCCACAACCGCGGCGGCGCGATCAGCGACGCGCAGGCCGCCGCGGGGAATGTGGGGACCACTGTCGAAGTCCGCAACCTCTTCTTCAACACGCCGGCCCGGCGGAAGTTCATCAAAGGGTCGTCCACAGAGTTCGGGCACATTTCCGAAATGCTGCTCCGCCTCGCGCTGCCCCACCCGAAGGTTTCGTTTCTCCTCTCGCACAATGGCCGCAAGGCGATGGACCTGCCCGCCGCCCCGGAGGGGGAAAGGTTGCTGGCAGCGTGGCCGAAAGAATTCCACGAGAGCGTGCTGACCATCGATGTGCGGGATGCGGAGCTGCGCTTGCGGGGGATCATCGGGCTGCCGGAATTGGCTCGGCCGACCGCCCGGTATCAGTTTTTTTACCTGAACGGCCGGCACATCCGCGACAAATTTATCCAACACGCGCTGCGGGAATCGTATCGCGGATTGACGGAGCCCGGCCGGCATCCCGCCGCGGTGCTGCTGCTGGAAATTCCGCCGGGCGACGTGGACGTGAACGTCCATCCGACCAAGACCGAGGTTCGCTTCCGCGACAGCGGGCGTATTCACGGGCTCGTGCATTCGGTGATCCGCGAAAAGTTGCTCGGCAGCGAACTGACTCCTCTGGCACTGCCCACGCGGTCGGATGCGCAGGGCGAGCCCCGGGAGGACCTCCGCCACAAGCTCGCCGAATTTTTCCGGCAGATGCCGGGAGAATATTCCGCGCCGCCGACGGCGCAGCCGGGCGCGCCGGCAGGTTCCCAGCCGCCATTCGGCGGGCAGGTTGCAACTACCATCGATGCGCCGTTTGTTGCGTCCAATCCCCCGCCGGCGTCGTTCAGCGCTGAGAGGCCGACGCTCCCGTCGATGCCGATGCCGCCGATGCCGGCCATCGCAGCCCCCGCAGCCTTCGCCCGTTCGCTGGTTGGACAGGACGCGCAGCAGTCGGCCATTCAGCTTCACAATAGTTATCTCGTCGCGCAGAGCGACGACGGGCTGGTGATTATCGATCAGCACGCGCTCCACGAGCGGATCATGTACGAGGAGCTGCTCGCGCGGGTGAATCGCGGCCCGCTCGAGGCGCAGCGGATGCTTATCCCGCAGGTGGTGGACGTCTCCACGACGCAGCTCGCTCTGCTGGAACAAATCCAGCCGCTGCTGGGGAAGCTGGGGATCGAAGTGTCGGCGTTCGGGCCGGCGAGCGTCGCGGTTCACGCCTTCCCGTCGTTTCTCGAGAAGCTGGAGCCGGGCACGTTCGTGCGCGAGCTGCTCGAACGCGGCGAGCAGGAGCTGCTCGACCTACACGAGGAAGAGCTCCTGCACGAGGTGCTCGACATGATGGCGTGCAAGGCCGCGGTGAAAGCAGGCGACCCGCTATCGCCCGCCGAGATCGAGGCGCTGCTCGCCCGCCGAGAGCTGGTCGAACGCTCCAGCAACTGCCCCCACGGCCGCCCCACCACGCTGAGGCTCAGCCTGCGGGATCTGGAGAAGCAGTTCAAGAGGACGGGATTTTGAACGGGGAGTTGCTGGTTGCTGGTTGTTAGTTGCTGGTGAAGGAAACAGAGGCGATGAGCCCGGGTCTTCAACCGTAGTTCAATCGTATTGCCTCCGTCACTAGCAACCAGCAACTATTACTAATGTCCCCTCAACAATGCCCCTTCGGCGGTTTCTTCGCCTTCCATCCAAGTCGCGCGCTTCGCGCTGTTGGCGGCGGGAATAAGGATGTCGTCGCCTTGGAGGCCATGCAGCGCCATCCGGCTGTTGTGCTCCACGTCCACCAACAACTTGATCAGCTCCGCGATGGCCAGCGTGGCCAGCGCGATGAGGAACGTGCCGGCCAGGATGGCGGCCATCACCATCATTACATTGCCGGCCGTATCGACCGGATGCGCGCTGC
>JAQGHP010000681.1 GCA_028288775.1 Phycisphaerales bacterium
GCAAGCGGGGCGGCTAAACAAATGCTCAGCCCGAAGGGACTTTGGACGCGCGAAACGCAGTAAACAATGACTCAACCCGCACGGGCATTGGCCGCGCGAAACGCAGTAGCCAGGGAAACTCCTCCGATGCGCAACGGGAACGGATACATCTTGCCATGACCCCGGCCGGTCTCCTGAGTTTGGCGCTTCTACTGATAGCCGCGGCGGCGTTCTCGGAACGTGTCCTCGCCCGCCTGCACCGCGCTCGCCTGCAGCGCATGGCGCTCGAGTGGCATATGCGCTATAGCCCCAACGACCGCTTCCGAATCACGCCCCGTATCACCCGCGGCTTCCCCGTGCCGGGGGCGGCGAAGATCAAAGTAGTGGACTTGATCTACGGGATTGAAAGCGACCTCTACCGTTACGTGTTCACCGCCGAGTACACCGCGGGCATCGTGCGGGGCAAGCGACGGGTGCAGCGCGCTTGCAGTTTTTCCGAGCCGCGCGAGCGCTCGGCATCGGCGGGCGAACCGAAGATCACCCTGGCTCCCGCCGGCCTTCCGTTACTCGAGCAGTACCGCCGTTTTACCCCACCCTCCGCCCGCACCTCAGACCGCCCCTTTGGCACGGAAGCGAGCAACGCCGCCGCGCCGACGGAATGACGCGGCCGCGCCCTGGTCAGGTTTTTCCAAACTCAGCCGTCGGCGGCACAATGGTTGCAATCTTGCGTGCATGAGGAAGGACGTCGGCATGCGACCTACAACGCCCCCGGAATTTGCGGGAAAACTTGCCGCGATGGCCAAGCGCCTGACCCTGAAAGACATTCTGCAGGGCAAACCCCTTGGCCATCCGCTTCATCCGCTGCTGGTCCATCTTCCCACTGCCCTCTGGCCCGCCGCCCTGGTTTTCGACGTCATTTCTTTCGCGCGGAAGGACGGCGACATTTCACTGACCCTCGCCACGTGGTGGTGTCTGCTAGTGGGGCTCGTCGCCGCCGCGGCCGCAGTGCCGGCGGGGATCGCCGACTGGACCAGCATTCACCGCGAGCGCCCGGCCTGGAAGATCGGCCTGATCCATGCCGGCTTGAACACGGCAGTGATGGGACTTGTCATCGCGAACTTCATCCTTCGCTGCATCCGCGGCCCGGCAGAACCTTCCGTTACCGTGGCGCAGCTCACCTTGTCGATCATCTCCGTGCTGCTCCTGCTCCCCAGCGGCTATTTGGGCGGCCTGATGGTCTATGACCAGGGAATCGGTGTCGCACGCACCTCCAAGGACTACTGGAGGCGCATCGCCCGGGCGGGTGGCGCCAGGGTGTAGGACGCGAAACCCGGATCCTCGCCCACTTTCGACCCCGGAGATCATCATGCCCAAGAGCCTCGTCCGACGAATTCTCGAAGGCAAGCCATTGCGGCAACCGCTGCACACGATGCTCGTGCATTTTCCCATCGGGCTGTTCGTCGTCAGTCTGGTGATGGACGTGGCGTCGTACTTTGGCGCGGGAGATTACGCCCTCTTCCGCGGCTCGCTTTACACGCTGTGCGCGGGTGTGGCCATGGGGCTTATTGCAGCCGTCCCCGGTTTCGTCGATTGGACGGACATCCGCCGCGATAACCCGGCAAAGGGCATCGGCCAGTGGCACATGGGGCTCAATCTTCTGGTGCTGCTCGTCTACGGCATCAGCATCATCGCGCGCTTCAGCATGACCGATCCGCGCAGGGTCGGCCTGCCTTTGATCTTCACTTCGCTTGCGGCAATTGGGCTACTTTCCGTGAGTGGCTACCTCGGCGGCATGATGGTCTATGACGACGGCATCGGCGTCGGCCGTCATCGACGTCGCGCGCCAGCGCCCTCGCGCACGATTGCTCTCCCCAGCACCTCCGCTGAGGAAGGCTGGGTGCCCATCCCCGGCGCGGAGCACATGGAAGACGGCCAGACATTACGACTCGACGTCGGCGGCGTGATCATCGGCCTCGCCCGGGTGGGGACGGCGTACTACGCGTTCCAGGACTTCTGCACCCACCGCCACGGCCCACTTTCCGAAGGCTGCTTCATGGGCGACCAGGTCATGTGTCCCTGGCATGGCTCCCGCTTCGATCTCCGTACCGGGCACGTCACGCACGGGCCGGCAAAAAAAGACATCAACATCTACGAGGTGCGGAACCTAAACGGCGAGGTGAGTGTTCGTATACCGGAAGCCAAGGTACCCACCACGGCTCGCCGAGACTCCGCCCGCAGCGGCACGGAGGAGCGTGAATGGAAAGTGGAACCCGAAGACATCACCAGTCCGACAACGGAGCAGGCTCCGCGCGCTGAATAATTTCTCGCGATTACTAGGGTCTCTCGCCTCGCACGCCAACGGAAACCAGTTGCATCTGCGGCCGCTCGTCGTGCCCCTCGCTCCGAAATCCCGCTAAATCAAGCGTTACATGGCGGTATCCCGCCTTCCGCACGCCGGCAACAATCGACTCGCGGCTCTCTACAGCCCGCGCGATGTCGTCAGCAAGCAGCTCAATCCTTGCCGTCTCGCCCTGGTGGCGAACGCGAAACTGGCGGAAGCCCAAGCCCGCCAGCACATCCTCGGCAGCTTCTATCTGCCGAAGCAGCGCCGGCGTGATCGGCGTCCCCGAAGGCACGCGCGAGGAGAGGCACGCCATCGCCGGCTTATCCCACGCGGGGAGGCCCAGGTGCCGGGCCGCATCGCGCACGTCCTGTTTGGTCAGGCCCGCTTCGCGAAGCGGCGAGCGCACGCCGACATTCCGCGCCGCGGCGATGCCGTTCTGGTGGTCTTTGATATCGTCGCAATGGACTCCATCCACCACCGCGGCAAAGTGCTCGTCCGCCGCGATCGCAGTGAGGCGCGAGTAGAGTTCCGATTTGCAGAAAAAGCAGCGGTTCGTCGGGTTGGCCGCGTACCGTGAGTCGAGGTGCTCCTCGGTATTGACCACGCGATAGGCGATGCCCATGAGTTCCGCGAGGCGGACGGCGTCGCGCATTTCGCGGGCCGGGTAACTCGGGGACATGCCGATGCATGCCAGCGCCCGGGGGCCGAGTTCCTGATGTGCGATCGCCGCCACCAGCGCGCTATCGACTCCGCCGGAGTAGGCGATCAACACCGACTCAAAGCCCCGAAAAATCTCGCGCAGGTGTCCGAGCTTCGCGACCGGCGTGGGCGGTAGGGAAGTTGCGGGCAACGAATTCTCACGCACCGCCAACCTCCTTCCCGCAGATTTTCGCGTTAATGGCCGCGGCCATGTGTCCGGCGCCGTAGCCGTTGTCGATGTTCACCACCGCCACGCCCGGCGAGCAACTGTTGAGCATTCCCAATAACGCCGCCAATCCCCCGAAGCTCGCGCCATATCCCACCGACGTCGGGACCGCGATCACCGGCGCTTCGATCAACCCCGCCACCACGCCCGGCAGCGCCCCCTCCATCCCCGCCACGACGATCACCACGTTTGCCGACCGCAGTATGGGAACGTGGTGCAATAACCTCTGCAATCCCGCCACGCCCACGTCGTAAATCCGTAGCGGCAGATGTCCCATCAGATCGAGCGTCAACGCCGCCTCTTCCGCGACCGGCAGATCGCTCGTTCCCGCGGCCAGCAGGACGACGCCCTCCCGCCGAGCGCGGTCCGGCTCACGGTCGATCCAAAGCGCCCTGGCCGTTTCGTCATACCGAACGTCCGGCAGGCGCTGCGCGGCGGCCTCGTAATGTTCGCGGGTCGCACGTGTACCGAGCACGCGCGGCGTCCTCGCCGCCAGCCGGGCGATGATCTCCGCGGCCTGCGCAGGCGTTTTTCCCGCGCAGTACACGACCTCGGCGAACCCCCGACGGATCTGCCGATGGTGGTCGATCTTCGCAAACTCGATGTCTTCAAACGGCAACGCCCCCAGCGCCGCGCACGCCTCCTCGACGCTCTGCTCCTTCCGCGCCACTCTCCCCAACACCGCGGCGATGGATTGCTCGTTCCACATATGGTTCGGGAACAAGCATAAAACCGCCCCACGCAAGGAACCAACCGCAAAAATCGGCGGAGCCCGCCGGAATGCAACCGGCCGCGACGCTAACCGTGCCGTCCGCATTCGGATTTGCCGAAGTTCCCGCTACGATACGCCGATGCCGTTTGAGATTACGACGATCCGTTCCTTCTCCGCCGCCCACCAGCTCGTCTTGTATGATGGGTCGCTCGAGCCGCTCCACGGGCATAACTGGAAGGTGAAAGTGACGGTGGCGGCCGATAATCTCGACGCCATCGGCGTCGTAATGGACTTTCACGAGTTGGAGCGCTCCGTGGACGCAATCGTCGGTCCTATGCACAACTGCCATCTCAACGAATTGCCCGCTTTCGCGAAGCTCAACCCCTCCGCGGAGAACGTCGCGTTCCATATCGCCACGGCATTGCGCCTGCCTCCGTCGGCAGCGCTTGCGTCCGTCGAAATATGGGAAACCGACGGCAATTCCGCCGTCTATCGGCCCCGTGCTCATAAGCCGATTTGAATTGACGCTGTGTATCAGCCCTCATACGATCTGAACGTACGTTGCGGCTTAATTCCTCCTCCGGATTTTCGGGCTGTCCGCAACCATCGAGGTCATGAACAATGAAGTGCGACAACTGTAATAAAAACGCCACCGTACATCTCACGGAAATCAAGGGCGGCAAGAAAATCGAGAAGCACTTGTGCGAACAGTGTGCCGCCCAAAATGAAGGCCTCCCCGTCAAGAGTCACATGCCCATCAACGAGCTGCTGACCAATTTCGTCATGGCTCACAGCGGCCTCCAGAAGGAAACCGGCACCGGCTGCGACCAGTGCGGCATCACCTGGGCCGAATTTCGCCAGAGCGGGCTCCTCGGATGCGCCAACGATTATCAGGTCTTCGAGAAGGACCTCACCCCACTCCTCCAGCGGGCACATGAGGGAATGACCCATCACGTCGGAAAAGTTCCGACTCGCCGGGGCGGCAGCGGCGTACCGATGAAACGTCAGGTGGACCTCACGCGCCTCCGCAAGGAACTGGCCAAGGCCGTCGAGGCCGAGGATTACGAGCGAGCCGCCAAACTCCGCGACCAAATCCGCCAGGCGGAAAATGGGTGAGAATTGGTTGCTAGTTGCTGGTTGCTGGTGAAGGCAACCGGTTTTCACCAGCAACCAGCAACTAGTAACCAGCAACCAACCAAAACATGAAACTTTCCGACCTCACGAATCACGCCGGCGAATGGCTCCGTGGAAACGGGCCCATGAGCGAAATTGTTATTTCTTCGCGCATCCGTCTGGCACGCAACGTCAACGGTTTTCCGTTCCTTACCCGCTGCACGCGCCATCAGCGCCAGGCCTTGGAACACAAGGTTCGCGACACGATCCTCGCCGCCGACCTATCGCCCGAAGTCCTTTATGTCGATCTCGACAACGCCCCCGAAATGGACCGGCAGCTCCTCGTCGAGCGGCACCTCATCAGCAAGCCGCACGCCGGCGCCGAAGGCGCGCGGGGCGTGGCCGTCGCGGAAAATGAAACTCTGTCGGTGATGGTGAACGAGGAGGACCACCTTCGCATCCAGTGCCTCCGCTCGGGCCTCCAGCTCGAAGAGGCGTGGGAGCAGATCAACAAGGTGGACGACCGGCTTGAATCCGCCCTCGACTGGTCCTTCCATCCGCGCTTCGGCTACCTGACGGCCTGCCCGACCAACGTCGGCACCGGCATCCGCGTAAGCGTGATGCTCCACCTGCCCGCCCTCAAGCTTACCGGCGAGATAGAGAAGCTCTTCCGCGCCGCCAAGGACATGCGCCTGGCCGTCCGCGGCCTGTATGGCGAAGGCACCGAAGCCACCGGCGACTTCTACCAGATCAGCAATCAGACCACCCTGGGCAAGCCCGAAGACGAGATCATCAGCGATTTCAAGCACGCGATCGTCCCCAAGATTATTGAGTGGGAACAACACGCCCGCCGCACGCTGCGCGACGACCGCACCGTGCAGCTCGACGATAAAGTCGGCCGGGCCGTGGGCCTGCTCCGCTCCGCCCGCCTGATTGCCAGCGAGGAGACCCTTCTTCTGCTCAGCCACCTCCGCATGGGCGTACACCTGGGCCGCGTGAAAGACATCGACCTGCGAACCATCAACGAACTGTTCCTGCTCACCCAGCCCGCGCACCTGCAACGCATTCAGGGCCGCAAGCTCGAAGGTGACGTACGCCGGGCCGTTCGTGCCGACTACATCCGCCAAAAACTAGGCGTGTCATAGCAGTTGGGCGCGCCTGCGTGACACCGCTCGCGCATCGATCGACAATACCGAGATGCCCGTCGCCGATCTCATCCCCGAACTGAAGCAAATCCTCCCGACCGGCGGAATTCTTACCGACCCTGCCGAGCTCTTCGTCTACGAATCCGATGGCTTTACCATCGCCAAAGCCCGCCCCGCGGCGGTCGTTTTCCCCACTTCCACCGATCACGTCGTCGCCATCGTCAAAGTGCTCGCCCGGCACGACGTGCAAATCGTTCCACGGGGATCGGGCACGGGGCTGGCGGGCGGTTGCGTTGCGTTTGAGAACGGCGTGATCGTCTCCACCACGCGGATGAACCGCATTCTCTCCATCGACCTGGAAAACCGCGTAGCCCACGTCGAGGCGGGCGTGCGCAACACGCAGCTTTCGGAAGCCACGGCACTTCTGCCCGGCGGCCTGGGATTCCACTTCGCCCCCGACCCCAGCAGTCAGCGCGCCAGCACCATCGGCGGAAACGCCGCCACCAACGCGGGGGGAATCCACACCCTCAAAGACTTCGTCTCCTCGAACCACGTGCTGGGCCTCGAGATGGTCCTGCCAGATGGTCAAGTGCTCGAAGCGGGCGCAAAATCTGGCGCGTATGAGCCCGGCGCCTTTGACCTGCCCGGCCTGATTTGCGGCTCCGAAGGCACGTTCGGCATCATCACCCGGTTATGGGTGCGCTTGGTACCCCGC
>JAQGHP010000711.1 GCA_028288775.1 Phycisphaerales bacterium
TCGATTTGTTCGACCCCAAGCCGGATGCCCCTGCCGAAATCCGCGGGCCGTTTAAGACGATCCGCACGGCGTCCAAGGACATTCAACTCACTGAGCTGTTGCCCTTGCACGCGAAGATCGCGGACAAGTTTTCGCTGGTTCGCAGCGTCTATCACACCGCCGCGGCGGTTCACGACACCGGCCACCAAATGCTCCAAACCGGCCGTCTGTTCACCGCCGGCATCAACACGCCCCACGTCGGCTGCGCGATGTCGTACCTGCGCGCGGCGCGCAATGAGCTTCCGCCGCACGTGATCCTTCCCGAACCAATGGGCCCGACCGGCGGCAACATGCCGCATGGGCAAGACGCCGGATTCCTGGGCAAAGCCTATGACCCGTTCGTGCTGGGCGCGGATCCCTCGAAGAAAGACTTCAAAGTCCCCGACCTGCTGCCGCCCGGATATTTGGGAGCGGCACGAGTGGATCGTCGCCAGAAATTGCGCGATGCGGTGGACGGCACCGTCAAACAGTTCGAGGCCGGCGAGAACGCCGCCCTCATGAACGAAGATTTCCACACCGCCTTCAAGCTGATGACCAGCACCAAGGCGCGGGATGCGTTCGATCTGACGAAGGAGCCCGAGAGCGTCCGCCAGCGCTACGGGATGAACCGCTTCGGCCAGTGCTGCCTGCTCGCCCGCCGGCTCGTCGAGGCGGGCGTGCGCTGCGTCACGGTCAACACGTTCCTCACCGTCTTCAACGAGATCACCTGGGACATCCACGGCTCGCTCCCCTTCACGTCGATCGCGGGGATGAAGGAGATCGTCGCGCCGATGTATGACCAGGGCTACAGCGCCTTGATCGAAGACCTGCACCAGCGCCGAATGCTCGACAACACGATGGTGTGCGCCCTGGCCGAGTTCGGCAGAACGCCGCGGGTCAACCCCGCCGGCGGCCGCGACCACTGGCCCGCCTGCTGGACGGTTTATTTCGCCGGCGGGGGCGTGCAGGGCGGCCGGGTCGTCGGCCGTAGCGACGACATCGGCGCTTACCCCGCCGAGCGCCCCGTAACCGCCGCCGAGGTCGTCGCCACCATCTACCACAGCCTCGGCGTGGATTTGGAAACCACCCTCCCCGGCCCGCAAGGCCGGCCGTTCGGCATCGTGGATTCGGGGACGAAGGCGATCAAGGAATTGTTTTGAAATGTCGTGGCAGGGCGCCCCGCCCGTGCGGCGTAGCAATGGGACACAAAGACCACAGAAGCCACAAAGAGCACAGAGGAAATGCCGGGAAAGCAAAGAGCGCAATCATTTTACCTCTGTGCTCTTTGTGACCTCTGTGGTCTTTGTGAAATGAATCCCTCGAAAGTGCAATGCAACAAAAAACCGCCAACCACTTTGCCTCCATCGTGATCGCATGTCTGCTCATCGCGATATACGCCGCACCTGTGCGTGCGGCCGACGGGCCGGATTCCATCGCCATTCTCCCCGGCGATTTCACGCTCGCCGGCCCGGTGGCCCGGCAGACGTTGCTCGTCGAAAAACTCCACGACGGCCGTGCCGCGGGCGAGCCGGATGACGTCACCCTGACGTCTAGTGATCCGAATGTCGTCAAAATTCACGGCAAAACCGCCGTTCCCGTCTCCAACGGCAAGGCGACCCTCACCGCCACGTCGGGCGACCGCACCGCATCGGCATCCGTCACGGTCACCGCCTTCGACAAGCCCTTCGTCCCCAGCTTTCGCAACGACATTCAGCCGATGCTCATGGCCGGCGGATGCAGCAGCGGGGCGTGCCACGGGGCGGCGGCGGGCAAGAACGGCTTCAAACTCTCACTCCGAGGCTACGACGACGAAGGCGATTGGCGCGCTCTTACCCGCCACGCCATGGGCCGCCGCATTGATACCGCAGACCCCGGCCGCAGCCTCGTCCTGCTCAAGCCGACCGCGGCAGTCCCGCACAAGGGCGGCGAGCGGGTCAAGCCCGGCTCCATCGAATACAACCTGCTCGCCGAGTGGATCGCCTCCGGCGCGCCCGGGCCGCGGGCGGATGATGCGCGCATCGAACGCATCGAGATCGTCCCCCCGGCGGTTACGCTCGCGCCGGGCGGGCAGCAGCAGCTCGTCGTGCTCGCACATTTTAATGACGGCCGCGTGCAGGACGTGACGCGCTGGGCGAAGTACACGGCCGCCGATACGTCTGTTGCGACGGTGGATGATGCAGGCAAAGTGAAGGTGGCCGGCCGCGGCGAAGCGCCGATCGTGGCGTGGTATCTCAGCCGCCTGACCACCGCGACGGTCGCCGTGCCGTTCGAGGCGTCCGACCCTGGTCTTTTCACCTCCTCCCCCCGGCGGAATTTCATCGATGATTTGGTGATTGAAAAACTCAAGAGCCTGAACCTCCCGCCTTCCCCGCGGAGCAGCGACGGCGAGTTCCTCCGCCGGGCGTACCTCGACACCATCGGCGTGCTTCCCACTCCGGACGAGGCACGCGCGTTCCTCGCCGACAGCGCGCCCGACAAGCGCGACCGATGGATCGAGTCGCTCTTGAACCGTCCGGAATTCGTGGACTATTGGGCGTACCGCTGGTCGGACCTGCTGCTCGTCAGCAGTCGCTCGCTGAAGCCGGCGGGCATGCGGGCGTATTACGCCTGGGTGCGGCAGCAGGTGGCGGACAATACTCCGTGGGACCAATTCGCCCGCCGCGTCGTCACCGCCACCGGCAGCACGCTGGAGAACGGGGCGGCCAATTTCTACCTCCTCCACGACGACCCCTCCAAGGCCGCGGAGACGGTGAGCGTCGCGTTTCTGGGCATGTCGGTGAACTGCGCCAAGTGCCACAATCATCCGCTGGAGAAGTGGACGAACAACCAGTATTACGGCTTCGCCAACCTCTTCTCGCGCGTGCGCACCAAGAACGCCACCGGCGACGGAAACTTCGTAGTCTTCGCAGCGGCGGAGGGGGAACTCATCCAGCCCCTCACCGGCAAACCCCAGCCGCCACAACCGCTCGACGGGCAGGCGGTCTCCTTCGACGACCCGGCCGACCGGCGCGTCCATGCCTCCGACTGGCTCGTCTCGCGCGACAACCCGTATTTCGCCCGCGCCATCGTCAACCGTGTCTGGGCCAACTACCTGGGCGTGGGACTCGTCGAGTCGGTGGACGACATGCGCAAGACCAACCCCGCCAGCAACGAGGCCTTGCTCGGCGCGCTCTCCACTTATCTCGCCGACCAGAAGTTCGACCTCAAATCCCTTATGCGGCTGATCCTCCAATCCGAAACCTACCAGCGCTCCAGCCAGCCCGTCGGCACAAACTCCGCTGATAAACGCTTTTACTCCCATTACTATACAAAGCGAATGATGGCCGAAGTCGCTCTCGACGCCCTGAGCCAGTTGACGGCTGTCCCCACGCAGTTGAAGGACTACCCCCTGGGCACGCGCTCAGTGCAACTCCCGGACTCCAACGTCGATTCGTA
>JAQGHP010000727.1 GCA_028288775.1 Phycisphaerales bacterium
TCGAGCGGCACTTCCGCCCGGAATTCATCGGCCGTCTCGACGACGTGGTGGTCTTCCGCCCGCTCAACCGCTCGAACCTGGAGAACGTGATCGAGATCGAGCTCAAGAAGGTCACCAAGCGCCTGACCGAGCACGGCCTGAAGATCGAGTTGTCCCAGGAAGCGAAGGACTTCTTGATCGAGAAGGGCACGAGCGCCGACTTCGGCGCGAGGCCGCTCCGCCGGGCCATTGAGCAGAACGTGGAGGACCCGCTCAGCGAAGAGATCCTCCGCGGCGCGTTCAAGGAAAAGGACTTGATCAAGATCACCGTGAAGGACGAAGGCGCGAACAACAAGCACCTGTACTTCGAGTCCTTCAAGAGCGAAAAAGCCGCTCCGCAACTGGCGAAAGCCGGCTCGGACGCGACCTGATCGTGAATATGTCGAAGTAAATACAAGAACGCCCGGGTTGAAAAACCCGGGCGTTTTTTTATGCATGATCGGTCACCGGTCGCAGGCGTATGACCGGTGAGAAGGGCCAACAATGATGGACACAAATACGATGTGGTGGTCCGCAACGGTAAGGAGCAGTTCGTGATGATCCCGATCAGGGATTATCAGGCCCAAAGGAACTCGCAATGGAATCCCGGGCGGGGTCGATCCCTCCTGCGATTTAATTTCCACCCGACTTCGCCCCCGGTTTTTCCGCGGAGGCCGGCGCGCCGGGCGTCAAATGAATGACGCCGGCCTTGCTGTCCAGACGGCAGAGAAACTTCGACTGAAACGTTCCGCCCAGTAGATTGGGGCTGCGCTGCGACCCTTTTGGATCAATAATGCACCGCACATTTTCCGCGACATAGCCCCCCACGCGGATCGACGGAACTACGATGACCTTGCAACTCACCTGTTTGCCGTCCGCGACGGTCATCGTGACGGTTTCATCGCTGTCGGCGGCGTGAAGGCCCAGTTCGGCAGCCGTTTCGGCGCTGAAGGAAACGTACGAGGCGCCCGAATCCCAAATCATCTCGATCGTCTTGCCGTTGATCGTCACTTCCACGTTCGGCACTCCCCCCTCGATGCGGAAGGGAATTCCGTCGGCGGCGATTTCGCTTACGGTCTGCTTGAGGAAGGCCGCATCCCCCGCGAATTCTGCCAAATGGCCGAGGGCGATCGGACTTGCCGCGGTCTTGTTGTATTTTGCGATCGCTTCCTTGGTTGCCGCGTCCCTGGTGAGGCGGTCATTCCTGGCGATGGTCGCCTCCGCCTTCCGTGCCGAGTCGAGCGCGGACTCGATATAGGTTGACTGCGAATCGTTCATCCTCCCCATCTTTTTCCGCAACTCTTCCAGCGTAGCCCACCGCGCTTTGGCCTGCTTGAGGGAGTAGTTGTATGGCTCGACGAGCTTGTCATGCTCGGCGGCGTTGTCCTTGTGCTTATCGATTTCCTGCCCGATGGCATTGAGTTCGTCATACGCCTTGGAATAAGCATCCGCCGCGTTTTGCACGGCGCGCGACATGGTGGCCCGTGCCGCCGCCTCGGAGGCGACTTTGATCTTCAGCCCGCGCAACGTCAGAACGGATTTGTGGATCTCGGCTTCCTGTGCTCCGACCAGCAGATTTCCGACGACGGTCAAACCTTTGGCACTAAACACGTCATCGCCCGCCGCGACCGCGGCCGCCGCCTTGCCGGCCGGCTGCGGCGGTTGCTGCCGTGCGACATCCTCGGGATTCTGCGTCAAATGCAGTACACCCGCCTCGGCGTCCAGGCGCGCCTGGAAATGCCTTTGGAACGCGCCGCCCAGCAGGTCCATCCCACGCTTACCCCCCTTCGGAGCAATCGACGCCTGCACGTCCTTCACCTTGAACGGCCCCACCCGCACTTCGGCAATGGTCACCCGCTTGCATCGCACGATGTGCCCGTCCGCGGCTTCGGCTTCAACCGTCTCGTCCCGATCCGTCACCCGAATACCCAATTCCTCGGCCGATTCGGCCGAGAGGAAGACGGATGCCGCCCCGGAATCCCACAACATGCCGATCGTCTTGCCATTGATAAGAACCTGCACCAGCGGCACATTAGCAGCCATCCGCACGGGTACGCCCTCCGCGGCCATGTCGCGCATGCACTTGTGCAGATAGGCGATGTCCGCCGAGCAGTTCCCCGAGGGGCCCAACTTCACCGGCTGCGGCGCAGTTTTGTTATAGCTTGCGATCGCTGAAGTGAGCGCCGGATCATCCGCCAGTGCGGCATAGGCGGTTAGTATCGCATCGGCATTGTCCGCCGCTTCGATCTCGACTTCCGTGCATTTGGATTGCGAGTCCGCGGCGTCGGACTGCCTCTTCCTCAAATCCTCCAGGGCCGCCCGGCGTGTCTTGTACTGCTGCAGCGTCGCGTTATACGCGTCCACGCGTTTGTTGTATTCGGAGGCATTTCCTTTCAGCCCCTCCATCTGCGCCTTGAGGTCAACCAACTGCGCCCCAAGCCTGGTCGCCGTGTCCTCGGCCGCCTGCAGCGCCCGCCCCCCCGCCGCCCGGTCCATCGTCTCGCTGGTCACCCTGGACTTAAGCGCGTGGATCCAGGTCGCCGTGGCGTGAAGCTTCGCCTCATCCGCCGTGACGAGCAGGAAGCCGACTTTCTTGAGCCCTTTTTCTCTGAAGACATCTTCCGCCGATGCGTCGCCCCCCTTGGCGCGCGCGGCGGAAAGCGTTAGCCCAAGCATCAAGATCAGCGGCGTCGCGCCCCCAAGTTTTTTCGACATGACGGCCCCTCAATTGTGGAATTCCGAAGCGTTACCACCCGCAAGCAGACGAAAAGCATAAGGCGAATCGTCAGGGTAGGCAAAGGAGTACATCCCGGCTTCAGATTCCCGCACAAGCGCCTGCCCTTTGTTGTCCGCGCGGATACGCTGTGTGCATGGATCGGAGGCTTCCATCCGCAATTCGTGGCAAGATTGCCGAACCTCGGCGTGCGGACCTTTGCCATTGCGGGAAAACTGGAGGGATCACTAACGAATGACGGGGCGCTTAAGGGAACCAGTACCTCGGCCACGACCTCCGATGGGGAAAACGGGATAGAGCAATCCTGTCCTGTTTCCCGTTCGCGTTTTTCGCCACCCCTTCTAAACCGGTCATAAAATGATAAATGCGGTGCAGAGGCCGAGAAAAACAACCACGCTGACCAAGGTTACGATCACCCAGAACAATGCGCCCAGGGGTTTGGCCAAGCCCGCCTTCACACGTTTGCGGCGGGCATCAACCAGAATGAGGAACACCGCTCCCACCAGCCCCAAGCCGGCTCCACCAAGGACAATCCACCACATGACTTGCCTGGTCGACCCCATTTTTCGGGAGGCGGTGAATCCCACCAAAGCGCCGATGACGACCGCCGCGACGACTTGACCGATAGCGGTCGGGCCAAAAGCATCAAACAATTTTTGGTGTAGTTTTCCTGCCATAGCTCGATTTTACGCTCGATTGCCGCGCATGCAAATTTGTGCGATACACGGCCCGTATGCTGTTTTCCTCGCTAATGCTCCCCGTCGCCACCCCACAGCCGCGCGTGCGCGCCGCATGAATTGGACGACGAGATCAACGATGCCGGCGGCGCGGGCTGGTGTATGATGCGGCCATGCCTGTTACCGAAGAAACTCTCGCCCGGGCGCAGCGGTATGACCGGTCGGCGGCGGAGGCGGTGCTGGCGGAGTCCTACCCGGCGGTGTATCGCATGGCCCGGGGGCTGACGGGGCGCGAAGGGGCGGCCCGGCAGGTGGTGGCGGACGTGCTCGGGCGCAGCTTGCGGGTGCTGCCTTCCTGGCGGAAGGGGATGACGCCGGAGAATTGGTTTTATCATCATACGGTGCTTACCGCCCGCGCAGCCGCGGGGGTTCCGCCCGCGGCGCGGGAGGATTTGCTGACGGCGGGAATCCCGGATGCCGGGGCCGAGTATGTCGCGTTCATCAACGCGCTGCGCAAGCTTCCGCCGCAACAGCGCGAGGCGTTTGTGCTGCATTTCGGCGAGCGGCTCAACGACCGGCTGCTCGGCGTGGCGATGGACTGCTCCACGAGCGCCGCACGCACCCATCTGCAAGCCGCGACGGAGACGTTGAACGACATCACGGGCGGCCGCGTCGGGGAGGCGGGCGCGCGGCTTGGCCGGGCTTATGCCAGGCTTGGGCCCTCGGAGCAGGCGGTGCTGCCGTACGTGCGCGGGCGGGTGCGCGCGGCGCTTTGGCGCGTGCGCGTTCGGCGATTCATTCGAAGGGTGATCCTTCTCGCAATCCTCGGCGGACTCGCGTGGGCGGGTTGGCACTGGCGGGCGCAGCTCGTAGAGTGGGTTCACACGTTCCGCGGGTCGGGATAAATGACGCTTATGGTTGATTGGATCTACTACTTCGTCCTGGCGGCAATCCTGATCGTGGGGCTGTACATCAATCTGGTCGGCGCGCCCGGGCTCTGGGTGATGGTGCTCGGAACGGTCGTGTACGGCCTGGTCACGCGCTGGCGGTACGCGGGGCTCAAGACGGTAATTGCGATTTTGGTGCTCGCGGGGTTGGCGGAATTGGCGGAGTTTGTGGTGGCCGGGGCGCACGCCAAACGCGCTGGGGCCAGTCGGCGGGGGTTGATCGGGGCGATCGTGGGCGGGATCGTCGGGGCGATTTTCTTTACCATCCCTTTTCCCGTACTGGGCACCATCTTCGGCGTCTGCTTCGGCACCTTCCTCGGGGCGATCGTGGGCGAAGTCATGGGAGGCACCCAGGTCGGCAGTTCGCTGCGCGTCGGCGTCGGTGCGGCCACCGGACGGCTGCTGGGCATTCTTACCAAACTGCTATTCGGGTGTGTCATACTCGGGACCGTGCTGGTGGCCGCCCTTCCCCCTGTTCACTGGGGCCGAAGCGGAAAGGCCGTCGCGGCTCCAACGGTCGTTGTACCGGTCGCAACGAAACCCGCGCGGTGAATCCGTTCAACGGCTACTGCGTTTCGCACAGCCTGAGCCCGCCCGGCCTCAACTGTTTAGCCGCCCCGCTTGCGGGGCGTTTGTCTTTCTCTGGCGCGAAAC
>JAQGHP010000790.1 GCA_028288775.1 Phycisphaerales bacterium
CCGCGCCGAGCAGTGGAACAACGCCCTCCGCGAAGCGGAGAGGCTGATCGCGGCGTTGCCCGATAACGAGCAGGTGAAGAACCTTCCGCACGAAATCGACGGCCGTCGACATGCGCACAAGAAGCAGCTTCTGCAAAGCTGGAACGAGGCTGTCGCCCGCCACGACACGGACGCGAGCATCGAGATCCTCAAGCAGCTCGACCCCTACCTCACCCCGAATGAGGCCGCGAGCATGCAGGAGACCGCCCGCGGCGTCTTCAAGGAAAAGCTCAACAGCCTGGGCGCAGCCTTCTCCGCGGCCATCCGCGAACAAAAGTGGGACGAGGCCATCCGCGCCGGCGACGCCATCACCCGCGAATTCCCCAACTCCCGCATCGCGCAGGAAGTCCGCGAAAAGATGGATCTATTGAAGAAGCGCGCCGCCGAGCCCGCGGCAGTGTGATTTGGCTTTCCGTGCCGCGGGTTTCGCCCGCGGAATGGAAACGAGCGCCAAGACGCAAAGAACGCCAAGAGCGCCAAGGTAAGAAAAGCCAGGAAATGCGGGGAAGGCAGGTGCGCGTTTTCTGCTGCAACACGTCTATTCGCCTTCGTTGCGAAATTGAACGCCGAGACGCAGAGGTAGGGCGAAAAGAATTGCGTAGGGTGGGTGTACTCGCCCACCGTCTTAACCCGCCCATTACCCGCGACATTAGATGGTGGGCGAGTACACCCACCCTACATGGCTACCCGGCGCATCAGATCGCGGGAGAGTGGCAATCCGTCGCACAAAGACCACAGAGGCCACAAAGGGCACAGAGAAGAAATTCAATTCAAAAACCTTTGCCCGCTCTTCTCCCTCTCTGTGCCCTTTGTGGCCTCTGTGGTCTCTGTGCCAAGTCTTAAAACCCGGCCATTTCATGCGGCATCCGGTGGTGGGCGAGTACACCACCCTACTCGGCTTCATGCCGAGAACCACGGCAATCCCCCGCATTTCTTGGCGTTCTTTGCATCCTTTGCATCTTGGCGCTTATCCCCTCGACGTGAAGCACAAGCACATCACGCCATCCGCTCCAGCGCATCGAGCAGCGGTTCGAGCTGCGCGCCGCCGTTATAGCGCTGACCGTTCACGAAGAACGTCGGCGTCCCGTTCACGCCGCTCCGCATGCCGCTGCGGAAATCCTCCTGCACGTGGTCGGCGAACGCGTGCGACTGCATGTCCTGCGTGAAGCGCCCGGTGTCGAGCCCCACTTCCTGGGCGTAGCGCATCAGGTCCGCGTCCTCCAGGGCCTGCTGGTTCTCGAAGAGCTTGTCGTGCATCTCCCAGAACTTCCCCTGCGCCCCCGCGGCCTCCGCCGCCTCCGCGGCGTGCATCGCGTGCGGGTGGGACGTGTTCAGCGGAAAGTTGCGGTAGATGAATCGAAGCCGGTCGCCCAGCTTTTCGCGCACCGCCTGCACCACGCCGTGCGCCATGCCGCAGTGCGGGCATTCGTAATCGCCATACTCGACGAGGGTGACGGGCGCGTCCGCGGGGCCGCGCGCGTGGTCGCGCGTACCGACGGGAAGCGTGAGTCGGGGGGAGTGACTGCTCATGGGATTGCTCCTCTTGTCAGGCTTCTTATCTCATTGGTGCAGCTCGTCGAGTGCGGCCAAGATTCCGTCCGCCCCCGGATTGATTCCGATCGGCGACACGTAGCTCCAGCGGATGATGCCGTCGCCATCGATGACGAATAGCGCCCGCTCGGTGACGCCGTCGGCCTCGCGGTAGACGCCGTAGGAGCGGGCGACCGCCCCCTTGGGCTCGAAGTCCGCCAGCAATGGGAAGTGCAGCTTCCGCTGCCCGGCGAACGCCAGGTGGCACCACACCCCGTCCACCGAAATGCCCAGAAGCTCGGCGTTCTTCTTCGTGAATTCTGGCAATATTTCGTTATACAGCCCCATCTGGTCCCCGCAGACCGGGCTCCAGTCAGCCGGGTAAAACGCGAGAATGACAGGCCGCCCCCGGAACTCGCGCAGCGCGACGCGCTGGTCGGGCGTGGAGGGCAATGAAAAATCCGGTGCAGGGCTCCCCACCCTCAGCGGTGTGGCCGCTTTAGCGGGCATAACAGCCTTCGTTTCGATTCGGCTCATGATCCGGTCTCCTTCTCGATCTTCTCCCGCGCCGGAAATTGTAGGCACGACCGCGGGTGCATCGCGTATCCGTTTGTACTGCCGTTCCCTCGTCGGTAGATCGCTGCGTCCAAACTCGGCGACCTCTGGCTCCCTCCTCCGGTACTCCGGGGGAGGGTTGGGGTGGGGGTCGGAAGGTTGAAAGGTTCAAGGGTTGAAGAGTTCAAGCGTCCAAGCCCCTCAAACGATTGAACCCTTGAACCCTCCCGCAGACCCCCACCCTAGCCCACCCTAGCCCACCCTAGCCCTCCCCCGGCGTACCGGGGGAGGGGAAAGAGCGGAAAAGCAACTCGCTTAATGTGAAACGCACCGAGTTGTGGTGCAGGCTTTCAGCCTGCCCATGCAGCCTGAAACGCCGCACCACAAGCGCGTACATCATTACGAACCCGACGCCCCCGCGGCCGGATTGGGCCGGAAGGGCGTGAGCCCCAGGATCTTCGCGGGCCATACTTCTTCCCACGTCCACCCTTCGTTTTGTACGAGGGCCAGGAGCAGCCTTCTGCGCGAGGCGAGCGAACCCACCGCCGCGTCGAACAGGGCGTCTTCCACCACCGGCACGCCTGATTCCCGCAATGAGCGCAGCGAAGGCGAAGGCGGCACCTCCGCCGCGGGCGCGATGAGGGCGGGCTTGAGGGTCTGCAGAAATTCAGTGATCGCCTCCCGCGCCGCACCCAGGCTCGGCAGGTCGAGGCTGCACCCCTTTTGCAGCCCGCACTCAAGCACCGTCAGCGCCTCGTCCAGACACGCCACGCGTGCCGCGACCGAAGAGCTGCGCTTGGAGCTATGGAAATAGTGGAGCACGGGGTAGGTCAAATGGCTCTCGCCCAGCAGCGCGAGCATGGAGGTGAGCGCCACGAGATGGGGACCGAGCGCGGTGGTGTCCATCCCGTTCCAGGCGCGGAGGATGATGTCATCGGGCGCTTTGCCCAGGCTCCAGATGCACAGCGCGAGCTGCCGTTTTTGCGTCGCCGCGGAGACGACCGGCACGGTGTACGCGATTGCCAAACCAAACAGCAAGAATCCGCTACCTGCCGCGACGCTAGTGGCGATCTGCCACAGCCCCCCTTCTGGCCGGTAATCCCCCAGTCCGAGGGTAAAGATCGTGTACCCCGCGAAGTAGGCCCGGGCGACGACGTCCGCCGGCTGCCGGGTGTCCGTGGAAATCAGCGATCGTTCCCCCGCACAATAGATGAGCGTCCACCCCGCCCAGATCAGCGTTGTCCAGACGATGACGGTGCCCACCACGGCAAACAGCCCCATCGCCGCCATGACCTTCCGGTGGCCCGGCCGTCGGCGGTGGATCGAAAGAAACACCTTCGCCAACCCCTGGCAAATTCGCGTGGTCAGCGGCGCGCCCCCTTCCAGGAATGTTGTCCACAACAATTCGACAAGTGCATAGCCAAGGATCAGGAGCCCGAGAATTCCGAGAAGTGGCCGCATAAGTGCAATTGTAGCCGCGATGCCGATGGTGTGGACTTCGAGTCGGCGTATCCATCCGATCGCAATTTTCCAGCCCCGGAGGGGGGTAAGACTTTAGTCCACGGCGCGAGCCGTGGGCAAATGACCCAGAGCCACACAGCCCCGCAGGGGCGTAAGAAGTTCACGCTACCGAGAGGTGGATGTGCTGGCCTGGGTACCTACCTTCGTCTTGATCCACCGGCGCAACACCGCATTTATCCCCGCCGCAAGAATCAGGATCGGGCTCACGACTATCGCGGCAAAATACGAAAGTCCATACAACATCCCGCGCACCGCCGCGGCAGCGGGATTTGAATCGGGCGACGCATACGTTCCGCTGATGATCGCCGTGTCGTCGCGCCAGCCGAGCAGATGAAATACGCCAAATAGCGCCACAAACAACACGGCTAAGGTGACGGACGTCGCCCGCCGCGACAGCAAATGCTTGAACATCGCAGTGAGTTTGCCGGGGCGATTCATCGATGTTTCTCCGCCTTGCCCATCGCCCGCTCCCACAGCGGCCCCTGCACCATCGCATAAAGCAACACCGCGTCCCCCACCTGATTGCTCGCGGCAAAGCGCAGCTCCTCCCCCCGGCTGGTCGGAAAGCCCGCGAACCGCAACGTGGTCAAAAGCTCGCGCAAATACGCATCGTCATCAAAGCTCGCCGCCCCTAGAATGGCCAACCCGCTGGACCCGGCACTGGCATTGAGCACCGGCACGATCGGCCCGGAATCCACATCGGGCGTCCCCTCCCAGCTCGGCGGCCATTCCCGCGCATAGCCGAACCCCAACAGCTCCTTGCCGATCTGCCCGCGAGCCAGCCGATACTGCTCCGCGGCAAAGTCCGGGTCCACCACCTTCAAACAATGCGCCACCATCCAAATGCTCGACCCCTCCGGCCCATCCTTCGGCCGCCCGTCGTACGTGAAACTGGAAACCAGCAGCCCCGACTCCTTATGCACCAGCTTCGCCTTCACGGTCGCCAGCCATTTCCCGATAAACGCCGAATGGTCGCGGCCATCAAGCCCGTCGCTCATCCGCACCGCCGCGACTGCAACGGCGTTGCAAAACATCCAGCACTCATCCGGATAACTCTCCCCGCACATCACCGGCCCGCGCGACAGGTACGACTCGATCAAGTCAACGCGCTGCGCCAGCAGCGGCGCATACCGCGCCTGCGCCCGCACCATCTGCCTCGCCGCGAGCATCAGCGCAATCTCCCCATCCAAAAACGTACTCCGCGGCGGCTGCACCAAAAAATTTCCCGCCTTCGCATAATCCATCATGAAAAAGTAAATCCCCTTGGACTGCTC
>JAQGHP010000799.1 GCA_028288775.1 Phycisphaerales bacterium
CCTATCCCCCTCACGCGAGCGGTCTTCCAAAATGCGCCATTTCCGGTTGGGCGAGGCGGCGGTATTCGGCCATGCTCATCGTCACCGAATCACTGTGCGTTCCTGCCTGGAACGTCACGCAGTCATCAGCAACCAGGGATTCGTCCATGAGCGTGGGCATGCCGTAAATGCGGCCGACGGGCGGCTCGGCGCCCAGCTCACAATCGGGGAACAGCTCGCGCAGTTTCATCTCGTCCGCCAGGCGCACGTCCTGGCATTGCAACTGCTGCCGTAGCTCGCTGAGGTCAACGCGGTAACAGGCGGGCAATGCGCACATCACGAACTGGCCGTCGGCGCGGACGACCACGGGCTTAATCACCTGGCGGCCCGATACGTGCTCCGTCGCGGCCAAGTCCTGGGCGGTAAACGCGGTCGAGTGGCGGGAAAGACGATAGCGGATCCCCATTTCGTCGAGGAATGTCTGCAGGGTCATGGGACCTCCTGAAAGACGCTCGATTCTCGCGCGCGAATCCCGGATTTCAACGGAAAATAGTATTTTATTGTGCGGATGAGGCCGGTCGGCGCCGGCACGCGAGGAGGCCCGCAAACGCGGCCATCGCCAAGGCTGCGGACGAAGGCTCGGGGACTATGGTGCCAACCTGCGGCAACGGATCGGAGGGGGGAACCGCTGCCGAAACGTCCGGGACGGGAGCGGGTGCAGGCAATGGTCCCTGAAACGGAGGCGGCGGGCTGGACGTCAGCAAACTCGCGTATGTGTACCGAAAGTCTTTCACGAAATACGGGTTGAAAACTTCGCCGCTCCCCGACCACTCGACTTTGTCGATTTCGGCGGCGGAAAGTTCGATGCGTGTGACTTCGCCCATCGGCCGCAAGCGGACGGTCTCCCACGCGATGCGCTTGCCGTGGCTGAACGCCTCGAAGGTGACGTTTTTCCCGAGAATCGATGCGCCGGTGCTTACGACATCAATCCCAGCGCTCTGCAAGGGCTGATCGAACTTTATCGTGGCATCGAGAAAAGGGCGGCTGACGCCGTTGAGAATGATCGGGTTGGCCGAGCCGATAACTTCCCAATTGCCGACGATGGGCTGGAATGCACCGTCCGGACCGGTGTCATAGACGTGTACGCCGGGCAAGGTCGAACGGCCATCCGCCAACTGCTTGAGCCTGTCGATCCCGATCACCGCGCCGTGTGAGCGCGCGGGAGCGGCCGATAACATAAGGGCCAGCAGCAATAGTAAGCTCGAACGACGCATCGCCTCCTCGGCTTGCAGGAACGAACGGCAATTCCTGCGCAATTGGCATCGGCCGGAAAGGAGGCGCGGTTTGTCAGAAACGAAACAAATCTCCTCATTTCGCCGAGCCCCAGTGGCCGGGCGTCAATCTTCTCGGACTCTTTCAAGCGGACTGGAGGATGTATGGACTTACGGCCGATTATCCAGCAACACGCGACCTTCGCGCGCCGACTCGACGGATTCCCGCCCGCCGGTACAATGGATGAGGGCGGCCTCGGTGGGCGGCCCATAATCACTGGCGGACGAGCCGAAGCCTCCGCCGGTCGCGCTTTACGGAGACCGACAGCATGAAACATTTCCTCCTCACCCCTGTCCTCACCCTCGCGGCATTGCTGGCGGTCGGTTGCGGCCACAGCGACCCGATCCGCGCCGAAGCGCCCGGCGGCGGCATCGGGCAGTCGCACCACGTGAAATCTGATGGCCGCCTCGCGCTGTATCATGTGACCCAATGGAATTCGATGGGCCAGCCCGAGCACGCCGAGAAAATCGCGACCGTTCCCGTGAAACGCGGCGACCGCGTCGGGTTCGATTACGTGCTCGACCCCCAGAAGGCCTGGGTGCCGGACGCACACATGGACCTTGTGGCGTTCGCCGACAACTCATACCGCCTAAACTTGGGACCGGTCCGCTCGCGGACGGAAAAGTTCTACTGGGCGTATGAGGACGGATGGGATGCTTACTGGGCCGGACAGCCGCAGCGGACCTTCTGGAAAACCGCAACCGCGCAGTAAAGAGAAGTAGGCCCGGGCCGACAACAGCGCAGAATTAACACCAAAGCCCGCAGGGAGATGGACGTCTCCCTGCGGGCTTTGGTGTTTTAATACGTCGCTTGCGAGGAACGCTGGTGCGAAGACTCAGGCGTGGGGTTGTTGGCCCGGGGTTTCGAAATCGAGAACATCGGTGCCGTCCTGGGCGTGGGCTTCGGATTCTTCGAGCATCGCGAAGCCGCCATCGTCTTCGAGATTTTCCGGCAGCGGCTCCAGCGATCCGCCCAGGTCATCCACTTCGCTCTGCGCGGTTGGGGAGAGCGGCCCGTCGTCGCCGCCGACGGGTGCCGCGGACATCGGTTCGACCACGTCCGCGGTAACGGGCTGAAGGTCGTCGTCAGCGGGGTAGCCGTCCAACTGGAGGACGAAAACGACCGGCCCCACCTGTACGCTGTCGCCCGCGCCCAGCACCGCTTCCTGCACGCGCTGGCCGTTGAGGTAGGTTCCGTTGGAGCTGCCGAGGTCTTCGAGGCGGAGGCTGTCGCCGTCACGGACCAGGCGGCAATGTTTTCGCGAAATCTCGCCCAGTGGGATGCGGAGATCGCAATCCTCCCTGCGTCCGACGACGGTCATATCGCGCGTAATGGAGAAGCTTCTTCGCTCCCCGTCCGACCGGAACATGACGAGAACTGCCTGCATAAAATCGTGTCTCGCGAAATGAGTTTTTCTACCCCTGACGCCGCCGAAGTTTCGAGTGCGTCGTAACGCATTATAAGCTAGCGTGGAACCCCGAGTTGGGCAAGGATAATATCTGCCCATGAACGACCGTCAGCCGGCCGTCGCCAGACCGTCAGAAACAGCACGCGGAGCCGACAGATTTCAATCCCCCTTGCCACCCTCGATACGTCCTCCGAACCTCGGACGAACCGACTCCCGGTCATTTCCCAGCCGGGCTTACACGGGGATGCCCAAGCCCCCGTCCGGGAGACGATCCAGCCCGCCGAGCTTCCCAAGGCGTCGATCGAGGCCCTCTACGTTCACATCCCCTTCTGCTTCCATAAGTGCCACTATTGCGACTTTTACAGCATTACCCGCCAGACGCCCGAGCGCATGGAAGCGTTCGTAGACCTGCTGCTGCGCGAGGCAGATTTTTGGACCCGCGCCCCCGCCGGGCCGCAGCCGCGATTGCGCACGGTCTTCTTTGGCGGCGGCACGCCGAGCCTGCTGCCGCCCAGTGCCATGGCCCGCCTGCTGGCCGGGCTTCAGGAGCGGTTTGATTTCTCCAATGTCCAGGAATGGACGATCGAAGTGAACCCGGCGACGGCCGAGCTGGACTATTGCCGCATGCTGCGCGCGGCCGGCGTCGATCGGCTGAGCTTTGGCGCGCAGAGCTTTCGACCCTCGGAACTGGCCACGCTCGAGCGGCACCATGACCCGGCTGACGTGCCGCGGAGCATCGCGCTGGCGCGCGAGGCGGGTTTCAAGCGGCTTAACCTCGATCTCATCTACGCTGTGCCCGGGCAGGACCTGGAGTCGTGGTCGCAATCGCTCGACGCGGCGATCGCGCTGAACACCCCGCACGTCTCCGCCTACAACCTCACCTACGAATCCAACACGCCCATCGCCGTGAAAAAGCGGCTCGGGCGTCTGGTGCCCGTCGAGGAGACGGCCGAACTCGCGATGTTCCATCACGCCCGCAAGCGTCTCACCTCGGCGGGGCTCGACCCCTACGAGATCAGCAACTACGCCGCCCCCGGCGAAGCGTGCCAACATAACCTCGTCTATTGGACGGGCGGCAACTATATAGGACTAGGGCCGTCCGCGGCGTCTCACGTCGAAGGACACCGCTGGCGCAACCGCCCCCACCTGCGGGAGTGGGAGGAGGCCGTCGCCGCCGGCCATGTGCCGGCTACGGACGTTGAAATCCTTACCCCCGCGCGTCGGGCGGGCGAGCTTGCCATGCTCCTGCTGCGCCTGGCCGGTGGGTTAAACTATGCGGCCTTTGCCGCCAAAACCGGTCTCGACGCGCGGACGGTCTTTGCCGATCAGGTGGATCGATTGGGCCGGCCGGGTCTACTGTCGGCGGACGCGGATGCGATTCGCTTGACGGAAACGGGCCTTAACGTCGCGGATGCCATCGCCGCCGAGTTCCTCTCCCCTGCCTGAATCCCCCGTACGAATCCTGATAAGTCCACTTTTATCGTCACCTCTCGGTTAAACGCTGCCGCCCGCGTCTCCGATAGCTCGGGTATGGGGCTAACCCAGCGCTGCGACAACGGAAACGTCCTATGCAGCTTCGCCGGCCTTCCCCATTTGACTTCACCGGGCCATGAATCGTAGGTCCATGGAGTCGGATCGTGCGTCTGGCCGCGCGGGCGGCACAACGGGCCGGCGGGAAATGTGGAGACGGAGAATGCTCGGATTCGTCCAAAGCTGGTTTGCGCCGGGAGCCAACCCCATCGGGGTGGACTTCGGCAGCGACTGCCTTCGCCTGGCGCAGGTCGAGAAGGCCAACAACGAGTTCCGGCTCGTGGCCGCCGCGAGCACGGACGTCCCCGTACATGTGCGCAACGACGCGACGGCACGGCTGGCGTTTTTCGCCGAGAGCCTGCGCGACATGCTGCACTCGGGAAACTTCCGCGGCCGGCGCGCGCTGCTGGGACTTCCCGCATCGTGCATGCACATCCAGCACCTGCGGCTGCCGCGAATGGAAGAAGAAGCCCTCCGCAAGGCGCTGCCCTGGGAAGCCCGGGGCAAGCTGCCGATCGATCCTTCGCACGCCCTGCTGCGGCACATCGTCGCCGGCGAGGTCTATCAGGATCAGGAGCCCAAGACTGAAGTCATCCTGATGGCCGCCCGGCGCGATTACGTGGAACAACTGCTGGCGTCCGCGGCCAAGGCCCGGCTGGACGTCGTCGGAATGGACAGCGAGCCCAAGGCGCTGCTGGACTGCTTCTCGCACCTCTATCGCCGCAAGTCCGACGGCGAAATTACGAACCTTTTTGTCGACATCGGCTGCATCGCGACGCGGGCCATGGTCGCGCAGGCCGGCAAGGCGCTGTTCGTCCGATCGATCCCGATTGGCGGCGAGCACTTCAGCCGGGCCGTCTCGACCGCGCTGAAAATCCCCCTCGACGACGCAAGGCTGCTTCGAATCAAGCTGTGCGCCGCGCAGCCCTCCGGCGACGAGTACCGCGACAAGCGCGCGCTCCCCGCGGAAATTGCGACGGCGCAATCCGAGGCCGAGACAGCGGAAGCTTCTGAAAATGACAGTTTCGCATTACTGGAATCCGGCCTCCGCGGCGCGGTCCAGACCGAGGCGGCGACTGCCGTCGCAGTCGCCGAGCCTCCGGTCGTGGCGCAAACGCCCGAAGACGACGATTCTCCCGAGCGGCGGCGCGTGGACGACGCGCTCCGCGAGCCGCTGGCCCGGCTCGTTGAAGAGCTGGTGCTGTGCCGCCGGTACCACGAGGCGACCTTCCCGAACCGTACCGTGGAGAGACTGATTTTCGTCGGCGGGGAGGCGCGTCATCGCAATCTGTGTCAATCGATCGCCCGGGACATGGGGATCGCCGCCCAAGTGGGCGACCCGCTCGTGCGGATGGGCCGCATCAGCGAAGCGGGCCTCGACTGCGGCCTCGACCGCCGAGTGCCCCAGCCCTCATGGGCCGTAGCCATCGGGCTGAGCATGGGGCCGGTAGGGACCGAATAGTTGCTGGTTGTCAGTTGTCAGTTGCCAAGGCGCTCGCCTTTCGCTGCAACTGACAACGGACAAATGACAAACAAACAAGGAACGCCATGAGTTCTCCAAACGATCTGAGCTTCCTGCCCGACGACTACATGGAGCGCAAGGCGCAACGTCGGGCGGCGATCATCGGCGGCTCGCTGCTGTCGGTCGTGGTGCTGGGGGTGGCCGGCGCGCTGTACGTGACCGAAAGGTCCACTGACGGCATCGAGCGCCACCACGCGCAGGTCGTCCACGAATTCAACGAGGCGGCACGCCGTCTCGAGCAGGTGAAGAAGATGCACGACCAGCAGCGCAAGATCGTGCAACACGCCGAGCTGGCCGCTTCGCTCGTCGAGAAAGTTCCCCGGAGCAACATTCTGGCGGAACTGACCAACAGCCTGCCGCCGGGGACTTCGCTGCTGGACTTCCTGCTCGAAAGCCATCAGCACCAGGACCCGACGCCCGTGGCGTCCACTGCGTTCGACCAGAAAAAGGCCGCGCTGGAAGCCAAGCAGAAGGCCGACGCCGCGGGCGTGGCCGCGGACGCGCCCAAGTTCGACGTCCACATCAGGCTGTCGGGCCTGGCGGACACGGACGTGCAGGTGGCGCAGTTCCTCAGCCGGCTCAGCGCCTCCCCGCTGTTCAGGGACGTGAACATGGTGGTCAGCGAGATCTACCACTCCCCCACTGACCACGGCAACAACGGGAAGAACGACACGCTCCGAAGGTTCCAGATCGAAATGATGCTCAACCCGAACGCCGAGGTGCCGGACGGCCCTCGTGCCACCCGCACGGCGGCGGTGGAGTTGTCGAAGTAAACGGCCGCACGGCGGGAACGCGACGCATCGCGGAAACGCGATCGGAGAAAATGCCATGAAATTCAGCATGCAATGGGTCTTACTGTCGGGCGCGATGCTCATCCTGCTGGGCGGCTCGTACTTTCTGGTCATCAAGCAGGCCAATCAGAAGCGGTCCGCGCTGGAGATGGACATGGAGGCCAAGCAGCGCGCGCTGGCCGACCTGGACCGCTCGACCGTGGGCATCAACGACGTAACCACGAAGATCGGCGAGTTGCAGCAGGCGGTCAGCTTCTTCGAATCCAAGCTCCCGCCGCGGAAGGAAATCGACAAGGTGCTCGAAGAGGTGTGGCACCGCGCCGAGGCCAACTCGCTGCAGACCAAGACCATCAAGACGCCCCAGGACAAGCGCACCGCCAGCTACGGCGAGCAGGAAATGGAACTGAGCCTTTCGGGCGACTTCAACGGGTTCTACGCCTTCTTGCTGGAACTTGAGAAGATCCCGCGCCTCACCCGCGTGAAGAAGATGAACCTGACGAAGATCAACGACCGCGACGGGGAAATGCAGGCCGATCTGACGCTCAGCGTCTACTTCGAGCCCGAGCCCGCCGAGTCGCAGGGCGCCTCCGCGGCCGCCCGCTAATCGAATCAAAATCGCCGACGGTCATACAGAGTGCTTGCGAAGGAGAGGGACGAACGCCATGAGCAATGACGACATGAACGAAGTAGACGAGCCGGTCGAGAACGTGGATGAGAGTCTCGACGAAACGGACCCTTCCTACGTGGCCGGGGCGCGCAAGCCGATCGGCCGGGCCACTATCGGCGGCATGATGTTGCTGCTGGCCTGCGGCGCGGGGATGTACTTCCTCTACCTCCGCCAGGGCCCCCAGTCGGCGAGCGCCGCGACGCCTGAATCGCTCCAGGCCAGCAGCGCCATCACCGAATTCCTCACCGGCGACACGGGGAGCGTGAGCCTTATGAAGCAGACCCTCAAGGACACCGAGAAGGTCGTCCTCGAGTTCCGCTCGCACACGGGCAAGCCGCAGGTCCCGGTGGAAGATTTGAAGACCAACCCCTTCCGAGAGTGCGTCGCGGAACCCAAGCGCGCAACGGACGACCAGAACGAAGCCATGTCCAAGCGCAGGTACGAGGAAGAACGGCAGGCCGCCCTGCGCACCGCGCAGACCTTGCAGTTGCAGTCGGTCCTGCTGGGCGCCCGCCGGGCCTGCATGATCAACAACACGCTGTACCAGGAAGGCCAGGAGGTCGATGGCTTCACCATCGAAAAAGTCTCCCCGAGCACGGTCCTCGTCCACAAAGGCATGTTCCGTTTCGAACTGCGAATGACGAAGTAGGGGGAAGTTGCCAGTTGCCAGTTGCCAGTGATGAGAAGGCAACAGGCAAGCGGTAACTGCCTCCGAATCCCCTACTGGCAACTGACAACTGACAACTGACAACTGACAACTGGCAACTGACAACTACTCCCATGTTTGGCCGCAAGACAACAACTTCCGACTCCCCCGCCGCCGGCCGCGCGAAGGTTGCCGCGGCGACGGACGCCGCGGTGCCTCAGACGGAGAGCGACCTGCCCGATCTCGAGACGCTCTGGCAGCCGACTTCCGCGCCGGCGCGCAAGAGCATCGAAACGCTGCTCCTGGAGCGCGGGCAGATCACCGAGGAACAGCTCGCCCAGGCCCGGCAGGTTTCCACGCAGACTCCCGGCAAGAGCCTCGCGCAAATCCTGCTCACCATGAACGCGGCGAACGAGGCGCAGATCCTCTCGGCCCTGGCCGAGACGCTGCAACTCGGGTTCGAGCAGCCCGGCCGCGACGAGATCGACGCCAACGCCTTCGCGATGCTCCCCCCCGACTACATGCGCAAGCATTTCGTCGTACCATTGCGGTTCGACGGGGAGCGGCTGGTCGTCGGCGTCTCGGACCCCAACAACGTATTCCTGCTCGACGAAATCCGCCGCAAGACCAAGCGCGAGCTGCGCTCGGTCGTCACGACCACCGCGGATGTGAATCGCATCGTCGAGGTAATGACCGCCAACCACGTAGACACGAGGGTGGACGAGATCATCAAGGACGTCGCCGAGGACGACGTGCAGATCGTCAAGGAAGTCAAAGACGACGTGACCGATCTCGAGAAGATCGGCAACGAATCGCCGATTATCCGCTTCGTCAACTACCTGATCTTCGACGCGATCAAGCAGGGCGCGAGCGATATTCACATTGAGCCGAAGGAAAAAGAACTCAAGATCCGCTACCGCATCGACGGCGTCCTTTTCGAGGCGATGAACCCGCCGCACGCGATGCAGGCGGCCATCAGCTCGCGCCTGAAGATCATGGCGAACCTCGATATTTCCGAGCGCCGCCTCCCGCAGGACGGCCGCATCCGCGCCATGGTCCACGGCCGCAAGGTAGACCTGCGCCTCAGCACCCTCCCCACGCCGTACGGGGAGAAGGTCGTGATGCGAATCCTGGACAACCGCTCGATCAACGTCGCGCTGGAAGACCTTGGCTTCGGCGAGAACGCGCTGACGATCTGGAAGATGCAGATCGACCAGCCGCACGGCATTCTGCTCGTCACCGGCCCGACCGGCAGCGGCAAGACGACCACGCTCTACTCGTCACTCCGCTGCATGGACGGCAACAAGCTCAACATCAGCACCGTCGAAGACCCGATCGAATACCACCTGGGCGCCGCGACGCAGGTGCAGGTCTACGACAAGATCGGCATGACCTTTTCCGCGGCCCTGCGCAGCCTCTTGCGCCAGGACCCGGACGTGGTGATGCTGGGCGAAATCCGCGACTCGGAGACGGCGAACATTGCCGTGCAGGCGGCCCTCACCGGCCACCTCGTGCTCAGCACCCTGCACACCAACGACGCCCCCGCGTCGATCACGCGATTGATCAACATTGGTGTCGAGCCGTACCTCATCAGCTCCGCGGTCAACGCGATCCTGGCCCAGCGCCTGGTCCGAAAAATCTGCCAGCACTGCCGCGAGGAATTCGTCCCCGGCGACGAGATGCGCGAGTTCCTCACGCTGCAAGGCTGCCCGGCGGACAAGACCTACGTCGGAAAGGGCTGCGACCGCTGCCGCAAGACCGGCTACAGCGGCCGACTGGGCATCTATGAAATGCTGGTAATGGACGATTCCCTGCGCGACATGGTGACAAGAAATCCGGACGTGAATCATCTCCGCAAGCTCTGCCGCGAGCGCGGACTGACGACGCTCCGGGAAGACGGTTTTCAGAAGGTCATTAAGGGCCTGACGACCGCCGATGAGATACTAAGGGTAACGGAGAACGCGGCTTAACTTAGTGCAGAATGAAGAGTGCAGAATGCAGAGTAGCCAATGGGACGTGAGGCCCGTCAACTGCATGTCCTGAACTCTGTACTCTGCACTTTGAACTTACTTATATGAGTATCCTCAACGACATGCTCCGTAACGCGGTCACGGCCAAGGCCTCTGACGTACACATCAACGTCGGGTCGCCACCCCTGTTCCGCATTAATACAATCGTGGCTCCCAGCGACTTCCCGATCGTGACGCCCGAAGGGGCGCTGCGATTGGCGAAGGAGATGATGAACGAGAAGCGGTGGGCCGAGTTCGAGGAGAAGCGCGACAGCGACTTCTCCTACGAGATTCCCGGCGTCAGCCGCTTCCGCGTCAACGCCCACTTCCAGCGCAACACGATCGCGCTGGCGTTCCGCGTGATCAACGACAAGGTGCGGGCGATCGAGCAGCTTTTCCTGCCGGACGTCGTGACCAAGCTGACGTACCTGCCGCGCGGGCTCATACTGGTGACGGGGCCGACCGGCTCGGGCAAGAGTACCACGCTGGCGGGCATGGTCGATTCCGTCAACCGCCGCGAGCAAGGCCACATTATTACGCTCGAAGACCCGATCGAATACGCGTTCGTAAGCAACAAGTGCGCGATCGAGCAGCGCGAGGTCGGCAGCGACGTGCCGAGCTTCTCCAGCGGCCTGCGGCACGTGTTGCGTCAGGACCCGGACACGATTCTGGTAGGCGAAATGCGCGACCTGGAGACCACCAGCGCCGCCATCACCGCCGCCGAGACCGGCCACCTGGTCTTCAGCACGCTGCACACGGTGAACGCGCCGCAGACGATCGAGCGCATCATCGACATCTACACCGCGGCCGAGCAGAACCAGATCCGCTCGATGCTCGCCAACACGCTCCAGGCGGTGATCAGCCAGACGCTGTTCAGGCGCTGCGACCAGCCGGGGATGATCCCGGGCGTGGAGATCATGCTCTGCACGCCCGGCGTGCGCAACTGCATCCGCGAGAACCGCATCTTCGAAATCCCGAACATCATCGCCACCAGCCGTGCGATGGGCATGCAGTCCCTCGACGACTCGATCAAGCACCTGTTCGTCAACGGCTACATCTCGAAGGAAGACGCGATCGCCCAGGCCGCGCACCCCGAGAAGTTGGACCGGTCGCTGGCGGCTTAGAAGGAGAGGACCGAGGACTGAGGACTGAGGACTGAGTGGAAGACAAACATCGGCATCGTCGCCGTTGCCCTCCGCTCAGTCCTCAGTCCTCAGTCCTCAGTCCTAAGTGTTATGCCAACTTATCGTTTCGAAACCAGCGGGGCCGGCGGGAAGGTGACCGCCGGCGCGATTCAGGCCGCGAGCCTGGCGGCGGCGTCGCAGCAGCTGCGCGCCCGCGGCGACGTCATTCTCTCCCTCACCCGCGGCGAGGCCGCGGGCGCACGCCGCAAGGGCGGTCTCTCCTTTTCCTTCGGGCCCAGCGGCAAGGACGTGGCCAACTTCACCAGCCAGCTCGCCGTCATGATCCGCGCGGGCATCAGCATTCGCTCGGCCATCGAAGGCATCTCCGAGCAGGCGGAAAACCCCAAGTTCCGCGCGATCCTCATCCAAATGAAAAAGGACGTCGAAGGC
>JAQGHP010000801.1 GCA_028288775.1 Phycisphaerales bacterium
TGAGAATGTAGCGCGGGCGTACTCGCCCGCCGCGTGCAGCTAACCGGTGGGCGAGTACGCCCACCCGACCTAGCCGGCAGCGGCGCGTTCGCAAGAGCGATGGAGCGTGTTGTAAAAATCGCGGTCACTGACGCACCACGCTTTCACCCTCACCCCGGCCCTCTCCCTGGGAGGGAGAGGGAGTAAGAGCAAGAGCAAAAACAATGTCCCTCAAAGACGATCTCATTTCCCTGGGCATCCAACTCCCCGAAGACTTTTCGCTGGACGAGTGGATGGCTCGCCTCACCGACCACCCCGGCCGCAATACGGCGGCGGCGGTGGCCCTTAGCGCGCTCCTCTTCTACACCGCCGAGCGACGGCACAATCCCAAGGTCAACGACCTCTGGGACGCCGCGGTCTATTGCTCGACGTGCCTCTCCGTCGGCTACGGCGACATCTTCGCCAAAACCCCCTTGGGCAAAATCATCGGCACCACCCTGATGACCATCGGCCCCGCCCTCTCCGGGGCAACGCTCGACGGCGCGGCCAAGGCCCGCCACGACCAGGCGGAACAAACGCAGCAAGAGGTGCTCGAAACGCTAAAGCAAATCCTCGCCCGGCTGGAGGGCACGGCGGAGGACACATCGACCGGAGTCCGAGAAACAGAACGCGCATGATCGCTGCCGCTGCATGGGCGGTATGTAGTGACATTGCGGCCCGCCCATGGTCACGGTACGCCATAAGTTCGGCCAGTATCCCAGTCGAAGGAACCCGAGCGAAGCGATTCTTCCGCGCCGTTGGAATGACCGCGGTGCGGATAACCGCGAAGCCGCGAAGGGCGCGAAGGCAGACGCGAAGAAATGCCAATGCATCGCGCCAAGGCCGCCAAGAAGCCAAGAACGCCAAGGAATTCGTGGATTTGGCTTTCAGAGGGAATAAGGGCCGGGCGCGAAATTTCACGTCCGACTTCGCCCCTTCGTCCCTTCGCGGTAATCTATTGGGCGTGAGCGAATCCCGCCCCCCACATGTTCCTCTCGTCGCGCCTGGAGAGATTGATCTTCATGTGAGCGACATGACCGCGACGTTTGCCGCGGACGTCACGCTCGGCGCCGCGCAGGGGAAGCTGGCTGAAGTCGGACAGTGGCTGCCCGTCGATGGGGACGGGGATTCCGCGCTCGGCGACCTCATCGCCTTCAACTCCACCGGGCCACTGCGGCTTGGGTATGGGGCCTGGCGCGATTTGCTTCTGGGGGTGCAGTTCGCTAACGGGCGCGGGGAATTGATATCCGCCGGGGGGCGGACGATGAAGAACGTCGCGGGGTATGACCTGACGAAATTCATGGTCGGGTCGGCGGGCGTGTTTGGAAGAATCGTGACGCTTACCGTGCGGACCTACCGCCGGCCCGCGGGGGCGCTGGTGGCGCGACACCCGGCCGAAGTGGGGATTCTCAATCGTCTGATGACTACGCCGTTGCGGCCACAGTGGGCGATGCTCACCGCGGATGCGCTGCTGTGCGGTTACCTTGGGGACGAGCGCACGGTCGAATATTTCCGTTCAGCCCTGGGGCAATCGGAGCCGTTGGCCATCGAGGAGCGGAGCGTGGAGGAGGACATGGCCGTGCGTGGCGAACTGTGGCAGGCGCGCGGGATGCTCACCTATCGAGCGGCGGTGCCGCCGATGCGCATCGGGGATTTTGTCGGCAAAGCCGGCGGCGAATGGGTCGCGGACGCAGCGTTTGGAATCGTGCTGGGTTCCGAAGTTCAGGCCGATCGCATCGCGCCCATAGGCGAAGTCGCACAAAGCGTCGGCGGCTCCGTACGCTTCCTGCGTCGCGCCGAATCGACCGAGCAAGTGGCCGGCGTCGCGCATGGCCGCCTGACGAGCCCCCACCCCAACCCACCCCCGGAGTACCGGGGGAGGGAGCAAGAGGGGGCGCCGCCCGCAAGTGATGGCCACGCCCCGGGTGCCAAGTCATCGGGGCTCCCTATTTCCCCCTTTTTCGTTACGCCCGGGGAGCAATATGGGGTGCCGCCCACAAAACACGGCCACGCGCCCGGCGACGAGTCGGGGTCTCCTCTTTCCCCCTTCCTTGGTACGCCGGGGGAGCAAAAGGGAGCGCCGCCTACAAGAGATGGCCGCGCCGTCGGCGACGAATCGGGGCTCACTCTTTCCCCCTCCTCCGGTACTCCGGGGGAGGGCCGGGGTTGGGATTCCACGCTTACTACCACAGGAGCGTCCCGTTCCCCCGGCGACCTCTCCCTGGCCGACTTCTCGACAAATCCGATTGAACGACAAATAATTGAACGACTGAAACACGCATTCGATCCGGACGGCACGCTGAACCCCTTACCTTGGCAAACCCGTTGAACGCTCCCCTTCCCGTCCTCAAAAATCCCGCCTCGGATTCGCCGCTGACGCTTGACCCGCGGACGTACGAGCGCGGCCTCGGCTGCGTCCACTGCGGCTTATGCCTGCCGGCCTGCCCGACGTATGTCATGACCGGGCACGAGGCGGATTCGCCGCGGGGGCGGATCCAACTGATGCTCGGGCTGTCGGATGGGAAAATCGAAGCGACGCAGTCCGTCCGCGAACACCTGGACCTGTGCCTCGATTGCCGGGGTTGCGAGACCGCCTGCCCCAGCGGCGTCGTCTATCACGAGCTGATCGAAGAAACTCGCGCCCGCCTCGCGGCCACGCAAACGCTCACCGCTCAGGGCCGGCTGATGCGCCGGCTCTTTTTCAATATCTTCGTCCACCCCGCGCGTCTGAAGCTCGCCCTGCTGCCCGCGCGGATGCTTCAGAAGATGGGCGTCTATCCGCTGCTTCGCCGGCTGGGATTGTTCAAGATGCTTCCGTCGCAATTGAGGAAGATGGAACAAATGCTTCCCGAATCGGGGAGGTTATGGCCACGGCGGCTGCCTTCCGAAACTCAGCACTCAGCCCTCAGCACTCAGCACTCTTCAGTCACGGTGGGCTTCTTCGCGGGCTGCATCGGCGCGGTGATGTTCGATGAGGTGAATCGCAAGGCGGTGGAGCTGTTAGCTGCGTGCGGCGCGCGAGTGCTTGCGCCGCGGGTGCAGGTTTGTTGCGGCGCGATTCATCATCATAACGGGGCGCACCATCCCGCCGAGGAAATGGCCCGGCGGAACATCGACGCGTTTGTGCCGAAGGAGGGTCCGCCGGTGGACTTCATCGTCACGACGGTTGCCGGCTGCGGCGCGATGTTGCGTGAGTATGACGTACTCCTGCGCGATGATCCTCCCTACGCGCAGCGTGCGCGGGACTTCGTTTCGCGCGTGCGCGACGTGACCGAGGTTCTGGCGGAGCTGGGTCTGCCGGAAATGAAGCATCGTGTTCACGAAACGATCACGTACCACGATGCCTGCCACCTGGCCCACGCGCAGAAGGTGACGGCGGCCCCGCGAAAGCTACTGGCGATGGTGCCGGGGCTCACGACTGTGCCACTGCCCGAGAGCGACATGTGCTGCGGTGCGGCCGGCACGTACAACCTGACGCAGCCGGAGATGGCGACGCAACTGGCCGGGCGGAAGCTGGACAACATCGCTTCGACCGGTGCGGCGACGTGCGTTACGGGGAACGTGGGGTGTGCGATGCAGATCCGTTCCGAGGCTACTGCACGCGGACAGGCGCTGCGCGTGGTGCATCCGGTTGAGCTGTTGCATCGGGCGGTATTCGGCGATTGACACGAACGACGGGGACACGTCGATTGCAATGGATCGTGTACTATCCCATGCGCTTGAGCGATTTCGCCTTAAATTTTCGCTGCGGTCGAAATCGCCCCGCAAGCGGGGCGGCTATATAAACAAATGCTCTGGCCACACGGGCTTTGGCCGCGCGAGTGCGGTAAACACGCGGCGCGTCAATCAATGGGAATCCGTTTCAGAATCCGCCGGGGATTCCGCCCGGCGTGGGGACGCCGCCGACGCCGGGGAGGTGGGGTTTGGGGAGTCCGTTGGCGTCGGTGTCGGAGGCGGGTCGGACGGGGCGCTGGGCGACCGGGCGGGGCTCGGGCTCGATGGCGCGGAGCCAGAGACGGTCGCCGTCTTCCTGGGTTCGGACGAACACGGGGCTGCCGATTTTCAGCTTTCGGGCCGCGGCCAGCACCCTGGCATCCGTCACCCATTTGTCGTCCTGCATCTTGCCGGGGACGAGCGCGACGATCGTCTTTCCGCCTGCCTCAATCTGCACGGCGTTGCCCTTCTGGCCGTTGACGTTTGCGGATTCCACCTTCAGCAGTTTTCCGCCCGTGGGTTCGGACCACGGGAGGATTGCGACGAGCGCCGGCGGGCTGCCGGGTGCTACGTCCGCCCAGACCGAATCCCCCGCCTTGAGTGGGTTGAGAGCCGACTCGAGCAACGGATCGGACTTGCCGTCCTTGTCGGCGGCCAATCGAAAATTGTTCTTCTCCCCAAACTTGCTGAGTACGACCACGGGGTGATCGGCGGCCGCCTTCGCCGGCTGCACTTCCATAAAGACGTAGCCATTAGGAGTTTGCTCGCCGGGCTTGAAGGCGTAGGGCGCGATGGACGTCAGCGTGAGGCTGCCGTCGGCGGCGTCGCCGCTGACTTGGATGAGGTCGCCGGGCTTGAGGGCTTTCACAACGCCCGCCTGCTGCGGATCGGGATCGAAGCGGTCGGCGGTCTTGTTGGGGACGATTAGCCGCGATGGCTTCCCGCCCTTGGGCGCCTCGGCAATGACCAGCAAATGATCCTGCGCTGCGACCTTGGCCCGGGTGGAACTTTTGAAGCGGAGAACCTGCTCTTCGCCGGCCATTGCGGGAGACGCAAGACCGATGGCCAATGCGACGCAGACTCCGAAACGGATCGCGGTCGAGGAGAAATTCATAAGAGCCTCCGGCCATAGGGTAACGGTAGATCTACCTTGAGGCTATCGAATTTATGATCGGACGCCTTTCGCCATGGCAATCTTTTCAAGCCCACAGACCCAGCCCCGGAGGGGCGTAAGACCTTAGCTCTCGGCGCGAGCCGTTGGGAAAGGCCATGCGAATCATTCAGCCCCGGAGGGGCGTAAGTAGCGGGGAATCGAAACGGGGAATGGTCGTGCATGTGCATGTGGAATCGCGAGGCGCGGACCTTCGATCCGCCGCGGCCCGGCTCTGCACGCATTTCGTTTGAAGACCCCTTCTGATCACCAAGGATCGCATGGAACGTCTACGCTTCTTACACCCGTCCGGGGCTGGTCGGTTACTTTCGCAATTTTCCCACGGCTCGCGCCGTGGGCTAAGGTCTTACGCCCCTCCGGGGCTGGGGCTCTCATACTTCTAAGCAGAACCCGCCGTAACCGCCGCTATTTCTTCCACGCGTTTCCGGCCGGATACTCATACTCTGCCAGCGACTGCGGCTTCATCGTGATGCTGTAACCGGGCGCGGTCGGGATGCAATAGCGGCTGTCGCGCACGCGGACGGGATCGACGAAATGCTCGTGCAGGTGATCGACGTATTCCAGCACGCGGCCTTCCGTGGTGCCGCTTACCGCGATGTAATCGAGGAAGGAGATGTGCTGGGCGTACTCGCAGAGGCCGACACCGCCGGCATGGGGGCAGACGGGGACGTTGAACTTCGCCGCCATGAGCAGGACGGCGAGCACCTCGTTCACCCCGCCCATGCGGCAGGTGTCCACCTGGCAGAAGCGAATGGCGTTCGCCTGCAGCAGTTGCTTGAAGATCACGCGGTTCTGGCAGGCTTCGCCCGTGGCGACGCCGATGCCAAATTCTTCCATCGCGCGGGCGATCTTCGCGTGGCCAAGCACGTCGTCGGGGCTCGTCGGCTCCTCGATCCACCAGGGGTTGAACTCGGCGATGGATCGCATCTGATGGATTGCTTCATCCACGTCCCAGCACTGGTTGGCGTCCATCATCAGCGTACGGCCCGGGCCGATGGCATCGCGCATCAGCGCGGCGCGACGGCGATTGGCTTGCAGGTCCTGCCCTACTTTCATTTTGAAATGTGTCCACCCCGCCGCCAGCGCTTCATCGCATAGGCGACGGACCTTTTCGTCGCTATAGCCCAGCCAGCCGGTGGAGGTGGTGTAGGCGGGGTAGCCGACGTCGTGGGCCAGTGCCTCGCGCTGAGCTTTCGTGGGAGCGAGTTTTGTCAGCAGATCGATCGCCTCGCGCTCGGTGAGGGCATCGGTGATGTAGCTGAAGTCGATGCACGCGGCCAATCGCTCGGGCGGCAAATCGGCCAGCAGCTTCCACAGCGGCTTCCCCTCGCGCTTGGCCCACAAATCCCACACCGCGTTAAGGACCGCGCCCGTTGCCATGTGGAGGATGCCCTTCTCCGGGCCAAGCCATCGAAGCTGGTTGTCTAAAGTGAGGTCGCGATACAAGCCGCGCATGTCGGCGGTGATCGACTCCAGCGTGCGGCCGACGACGTGGTGCTTGATCGCGTGGACCGCCGCGACGCACAACTCGTTGCCCCGGCCATTGGTGAACGTGATGCCGTGGCCCTCCGGGCCGTTGGCGTCGTCGGTTTCGAGCGTGACGTAGGTGGCCGAGTAGTCGCCGGCGTTCAGGGCGTCGGAGCCGTCCTGGTTGCGCGAGGTGGGGTAGCGGATGTCGCGGACGGTCAGGTCGGTGAGGGTGAGCGGCATGAGCGGAAGGGTAGCAGAGGGAGGAGATGGAGGGGAGGAGGCGGAGGAAGAAGAGCCAGAAGCCAGAAGCCAGAAGCCAGAAAATACTAAGCAAGTAACAGCGCCGCGGGTTTTTGAATTCCGTCTTCTCTGCGATCTCTGCGTCTCTGCAGCGAACAATTCCTAGGGCGATCGACTCGCTTTAGAACGCCTGGCCCAGGTTGGCCCAGATGGAATAGCCTTCGTTGGAGATGGCGATGTCGAAACGGAAAAGGGTGTCCTTGGAGAGGACGCGGAGGCCGACGCCGGCGTCAGCTTTCATGTTGTGGAACAATTTGTCGAACGAATATTCGTCCGCGACGCGGCCGCCTTCGACGAAGACCACGAACTGCATCCAGGAAATGTCGGCGGGTTTGAGCAGCGGGATTTTGCCCAGCGGGTTCCATTCGGGAATGAGCCGCAGCTCGGCGGTGCCGTAAATCGCGGCGCGGTCGTGAAAGCGGTTTTCCGGGAAGCCGCGCAGGCGCGCCGGGCCGCCGAGCGTAGCGCCTTCGTAATACGGGGGGGCGTCTCGAACGACCCGCGTGTTTTCGTTGCCGGTCTGCTCCCAAGTCGGGGAGTAGCTGGACCACACATCGAGCGCCAGAACCTGCTGACGGAAAACTCTCGACCGGCCCAGCGGGACGTATTGGCTGAATTCGCCTTCGAGCACGGTCCATGGATTGGAACTGCGGAAGATCCCGAAGTCGCGGCTGAGGGTGAAGCGCGTGACGTTGCCGGAGGAAGGGTTCAGCGGAAAGTCGGAGTTGTCGTAGGTCACGCCCAGGCGCACGCCGTTGGTGTCGAAATGCTTGCGGGGAACTTCAGTGTTGCGGAGGTCCTGGTATTCGAAGAAGGGAGTGATCTGTGCGAACGTGCGGCCGGTGGCCAGGGGGTTCCAACCGTTTCCGCCGGTGAAGCCGGAGACGGGGATGCCGCCTTCAAGCACGTACTTGTTGATGATCGTTTCGCGGCCCCCGCCGATGGGAAGCAGATACTTGAGGGTGACGTGGCCCCAGGTGTCGTTGAGGGTGGTGTCTACGAAATCGCTGGGGGTGGAGTGGTTGCTGCCCGGCGTCTGGTTGGGGAATCCCGGTGCGCCCAGGACATACGCTTCGTATTCGGTGTAGCGGAAGTAGGCCAGTTCCCAGTCGAGAAACAGGCGATTGATGGGCTTGATCTGAAAGTTATCCATGCCGCCGAGCAATCCGTAGGAGCTGTTGCTGCTTCCGAGCGCAAGGCCGAAGAAATCGGTCTGGGGTTGGATAATGCCCGAGGCGTCGCCGGCAAATCCGCCTGCCAGTCGATAAGGGTCGGAATAGAATGCGAAGGGAAGGGCCGTGAAACCGGGGTCGTACCGGTGCGGGTCATGTGCGTCTTCGAGGACGTACTGCCCGCGCGCGACAGAGGCCATGGCGATGAAAAGATATAGCGAAGCCGCCAGCCCCCACGGGACCAAATTGCCGGCGGCGGCACGACGACCGTTCATTCCGGGATAGTAGTCGCGGGCACCGCCGGTGCAACCCGGCGGGCGGGCGGAAAAATTCGGGCTGCGGGAAGCGAAAGTGATAGGAAAACAGGTTTGTTTTGGCTTGTTTGGCGCTTGGTGAATTTCGTACGAGGTGGCATGATCGCTGCCGGTGACGGGATTTAAGGCTTGAAGTTTGGCGACTCGTCCGGTACGTGTCTGGGCTGGATCGAAAAGTTGCCGGACGAATGGGGGGCAGTTGATAGCTTGTTGGCCTTCTGGATGAGGAGTTACGACATGAACCTCTTGGCGGCGATCTTCGAGTGGTGGCAATACCTGCTGGTTCTCGTGCTCATCGGCCTTGTCTGTCTCTGGTGGTTCGTGCTCCGCGGCAAGGAGTGAGGCCGTCGCTACGCGACACCTTCGATGCTGATCACTTCGCCTTCCGCGAAATGACGGAGGCCGCGGTGGCGTCCGATCCACGCATGGCCGTCGATCGCGGGAGTGAAGCCCAGCGCCTCGAGCCAATCATGCACATCCGCCTCGCTGACGGTTTCGCCGTCGAGCCCCGCCTCGATGTTCGCGCGAAGGCGGCCGAGGTCGAACACAACTTTGCACGATTCGACCAATCGTCGGTGGTCGGCGGGCCTTGTCCCCGTAATCAAACTCACGGCTTTTTCTCCTGCAACCCCGAGGGGCGCGCTACGTGTCGGTCCGGGGTCGAGGCCCGGCTACATCGGGCCACAACCGGCGCTCGTCGGCCAGGAGCCCTTTGCTTAAGTTTGTGACAGAGGGAATATATCCCGCAGCCGCAAATTGTTGATGCAAATCTTGCGCCACCGCAGGAAAGACATTCATGGTCGGTCGGCGGTGGAGATGGAATCCGGGTGCGCGTCCGCGCGCAGAAATACCGGGAAATGCAGTGTGCGCTTGTCGCGTCGAGATCACGGTTTTTTCCCACCACGTTGTTTCGGGGGATGCTCGCAAACGGGAAACGGCGGCGTTCTTGCCTAAACGCCGGGCATGTCCGCCTCCCATCGTAGTAACTCTTGAAACGAAAGTTCGCGTTCTGTTAGGAACAGCATGTAAGTCGCTCCGGGCATCCGTTGCGTGACGGGCGTCCGAAGCACCGTAAATGTTCCTGACGGGGTGTGCGATGAACTGCGTAGAAATCAAGGCAGGCGGTCGGCGGAATGGACTAAGCATTCTCCAAGAATCGCGACTTCGCGAGCGGCTTCGCCGCGAAGTGCCCAGCGAGCCATGGCTGGAGGCGCAGTTCTCGAGCTTCACCGAGACCGACGGGCGGGGCAGGCAATCGGTTCGCCGGGTGCATAACCCGTCGGCGTTTCCGCCGGGGGGGCAGCAGACCGGGATGGTCCGCTGCCCTCTCTGTGGCGTGTTCACGCCGCCGATTGCATTTGAAGCCGGCGCATGTCTCGATCACGCGGAGCACGAAAGCTGGGGTGCGTCACCTTCGGCGTTAGCGATCCGCGGCTTGCAATTTCGGAATCTGCGGATGGCGGACGAGCCGCTTCTCCCGGAGACAACCGCCGCCCTGCGGAGCGAAATTCTGCACTTCGAGCTGAATCCGTTGCAGGCGAAGAAAAGACGGCGGAAATTTTAAGCGAGGAGCGGCGTTTGTCGATTTGGGTAATATGTGGCGACTGCATGATCTGCACCGATAAGGAAGGCATCGAAAATTGAGCCCGTTCCCGGCAAGAAACAGTGTTTTCGGGCTGATGCACTGAGATTTCGGCGTGAATGTTCTTGCGAGAGCGGCCCCGGGCGTGTAAAGTCCCGCATCTTCCGGGTCGGCAGCCCGGATTGCCCACGTTATCCAAGATAGCAAACCCGTTTTCGCTCGCCGGCCGCAGATTCCGCACCTTGGCGCTGCGCGACCGACCCGTTGTTTGGAGGTCGAGTGATGAAGGTACGTCGCCGCGCGCACGGCACAAAGTTTGCCGCGCAATCTCCCCGTGTAAATTCCAGCAAAATACGTGCCGCATTGGGCGGGGCCGCGCGCATGCCGCGCCTCGCCAGGCTTCGGGCGGCCATCGAGACGCTCGAAACCCGCGATTACCTATCCGTCAGTCTTGATCCGAACGGCTGGACGGTTATTACGCCCAGCACCGATTCGCGACAGATTTACGTGAGCAGCTCGGGCGGGTCCGACAATAATAACGGCCTGTCGGCGGCGACACCCGTGGCTTCCATCAATAAGGCGTACAGCCTTCTCCGCAACGGCTTCCCCGATTGGATCCTCTTCAAACGCGGCGACACGTTCCACGGGAACTTTGGCTACTTCAATGATTCCGGCCGCAGCACGCAGGAGCCGGCGGTGCTCACCGCGTACGGGGACACGTCGCTCCCCCGGCCCGTCATAGACGCCGGCGTTTCGACCGCGTTCGCCGGCGGAGCGATGATCCAGCACCTGGATATGCTCGACTTGAGCTTCACCAGCTCCACCCACAACCCGACCAGCCCCAATTTCACCGGACAGGGTAGCTATGGCATCTATGATCTGGGCACCCTCAAT
>JAQGHP010000027.1 GCA_028288775.1 Phycisphaerales bacterium
GCCCGGCGGCGCAGGTGGGTTATTTCCTTACCGCACCGCGCAAGCTGACGAACCATATGTTTGTGGGCCCTGATTACTCCGTCGTGCCGCCGTGGCTTTTCCCGCATCATCCGGGCGCGATTCGCGACGAAAAAGATCCGTCCCCCCTACACGGACTGGCGACGATTCACGAATGGCAGACGTTCGACTTGAAAGCCCGATGGGGTACGGACGAGTTCGAGAGCCGGGTCGCGCCGGGTACGAAGTTCCCGCCGCGTTGGGCGTCGGCGGAGGATCGCCGGGCCGCCCGAAAAATCGTGGACGACAATCTCGCGCTCCTGGCGGAAATGTCGAAGAAACGACTGATCCTGCAGCGCAACGGGTACAAGATCGGCGAAATGGTCGTACGGCGTCACGATGCCGGGGGGATCGAGTTCGCCGTGCAGATGAAAAACGGGACCGACGGCCACGGCGTGCCCACCGGCTTCGACGTCGAGCGGCCCGTCTGGCTTCACGTGACCGTCAAGGACTCGACCGGAAAAATCATCAAGGAGTCAGGCGACCTCGATCCCAACGGCGACGTTCGCGACCTCCAGTCGCAGTACGTGCATAACGGCCAGTTGCCGCTGGATGAGGAATTATTGTCGCTCCAGGGCCACTTCGTGGTGCACATGCAGCACGGCTCCGAGCGGGAGCAGGTGCTGGCGACGAATTATTCGCCCAGCCCTTTGCCGTTCCTGCGACCCGAGCGCATGTCTTCGATTTTGAAGGGCGGGCCGCAGGGGGCAAGAAAGCAAAAATATAATATCGAGCCGCTCGGCGAACGATGGGCCACGTATCGCGTGGACAAGTCGCAGCTCACCGGCCACGGGCCGTACGTGGCGACCGTGCAACTCAAGACGGCGATGGTTCCCGTGAACCTGGTCAACGAAGTGCAAGGCGTCGGATTTGATTACAACCTGAGCACGAAAACGGTAGTGGAGAATCTGGTCGCGGGGCATCGGGTGGTCTGGGAGCAGAGCATGGTCCTGGGCAATTGAAGGATTTGGTGTATCGGCCATCCAGGAGATGCGAGCCGTATGAGTGACTCCATCGTCCGCCCCCGCCGGCTCCTTTGGGGGGCGCTGGGCATTTTGCTTTTGGGATGCCCGCTCGCCGGAGCGCAGGACGGCGCGGATCCGATGCCCGCAACGCCCGTGCTTCCGGCTACGACGCAAGCGACCGATCGTTCCGCGATCGAAAGGCCCGAGGCCGCCCCACCCTTGAATCCGTCGGTGGTCCCTCCCCGTCCGCCGCCGCTCATCGAGCTGGGAGATAAATTCTTCGGGACCGGCGCCTTGCAGCGCGGCTTCACCCTGCCGACCGGCGCAGTGTGGACGCCGAACTTCACCGTCTTTGGAACCTACCGTTCGGCGGTGCAGGCCTTTCACGATCCGCTTACCGAGTCCGGGCCGCTGGCCGCGGACTTCAAGGACAAGACCCGCTCGGAATGGGCCAATCGCCTCGACGTGTTCGGCAACCTTCAGCTTTCCGGGACCGAGCGGCTACTGGTGGGGCTGCGCCCGTTGGACGATGCCACCTTCGCCAAACCGGCGCAGGCGAAATACTTCGGATACCAGTTCAGTCCCGATACCACCGACGGCTGGGTCTACAAATTCAAGGCCGAGCCGACTACGCTTTTTTTCGAAGGCGACATCGGGCAGATTTTCCCGCGCCTCGACCCGATGGGCACCAGCCCGTGGGACATCGGTTTTTCCGTCGGCCGCCAGCCCCTGCTCTATCAGGACGGCCTGCTTCTCGACGACGACATCGACGCCGTCGGCATCACCCGCAATACCATCCTTCCGCGCGGTGCGTCCAACGCACAGATCACCGCGCTCTACGGATGGGGCCAGATCAATCGCGGCGACGGCATCAACCACGATGATCACCTGCTCCTGGGCCTTGTCTTCAACGCCGATTTCCGGCCGACGACATGGAACCTGGACCTGTTCTATGTCGGCGGCGACAGCGCCGTCTCCGGCGGCGCGTATGCCGGCCTCAGCGCGACCCAGCGCATCGGCGTGTTGAACACGACCTTCCGCCTTCTAGGCTCCAAGGCGCTCGGCCGCACGTCAGGCGGACCTGCAAGCGAAGTGTCGCAATTCGGCAACGGCTCGTCCGCGGTGGGGAACGGCGCGCTGCTGTTCAGCGAGATGTCCTATACCGTTCCCTATCGCAATGACCTGGTCTACCTCGACACGTACTGGGGCATCGACCGTTTCACCTCCGCCGCCCGCGGCCCCGATCGCGGCGGCGCGCTGGGCCGGGTCGGAATCCTTTTCGCCGAGCAGCCCATCGGGCGCTTCGGGTCGGCCCTCAGCAGCGATCCGGAACGGTCGGCCGGATTTGCCCTGGGATACCAGGCCTTTCTCGATGCCGACCGTCGCCGCCAGTTAATCTTCGAACTCGGCGGCCGGATCGGCACCGCAAACCCCTCCGCCGGTGCCCTGGCCACCGGCGCGCAGTACCAACAGGCGTTCGGCCAACACACGGTCCTGGAAGTCGGCGGTTTCGTCGCCCTGAACGAAAGCGAAGGCCTCGGCTACGGCGCACGGGTCGAAGTGCGATATGAGTTCTAGTTCCGTCGTGTGGTTCTTTTACAGGGTAGGTGCCCACAGGCGGAAAGAAAAAGACACAGCCGGGGGCGGCTGTCGCGTGGTGCTGGAATGCCGAAACCATAGGTTGAAAACCCATGCCACAAAAGATGGTGACACCCCAACGATGCAACGATGCACGGTGACCGCTACTTCTTGACACGCATGTTGCTATCCGTGACCATCCGGTTTCCATGTTTTTGCCGGCTAACAGGTCGTCGATTATCCGTGCCAGCGGGTGGCGAGGGAAGCATGATGGGGATTGCTCGTAAATTGCTCGCGGGCGGCGCATTCATGTTGCTCCTCCAGATTGCCCTGGCGGCCGCGCCGGCATCGCAGGACGTCCTCCGATCCCCCGTTCCGGATGCAGCGGCGCAGGCGGCGGCCCAGAAGGTCGTGCGCGGACTGTTCAAAGCGGAGTATGCCCTGCATTCCGCCTCCGACCGGACGGCGCTTGCGGGAAAGCTGCTCAAAGCCGCTTCCGAAAGCGGGAAGGAACCGGCGACGCAGTACGTTCTGCTGCGCGAAGCCCGTGATCTCGGGCTGGCCGCGGGCGATCCAGATACGACCCTCCGTGCGGTCGAAGAATTGGCCGCGCACTTCGCCGTGGACGGCGGCGCGTTGCAACTGGAAACGCTGACGGGCCTGACGCGGCAGGCAAGCGGACCGGACGCGCTCTCGCTCGTGGCCGACGCGGCGATGGCGCTCGTCGAGAAGGCGGCCGCCGACTCCGATTACGACGCGGTCGCACGATTCTCCCCGATCGCCGAGATGGCGGCCGCGAAGACCCATTCGTCCACGGTCGCCCAGCACGTCCAATCCCGGCTCAAAGAGCTGAAAGATGCTCGTTTCGCGTTCGAACGGGTGAAATCCGCCGAGCAGGCGCTGGCCAAGGACCCGGACGATCCCGAAGCCAATGCCGCGGTGGGAAAGTATCTGTGGCTCCAGAAGCGCGACCTCGCCGCCGCCCTCCCTTCGTTGGCGAAAGGCTCGGACAAGGAGCTCAAAGCGCTCGCCGAGGGCGATCTGGCCGTCAAGTCATCGGACGATGTGGAGGCGGCCAGCGCGCGAGGCGATGCCTGGTGGCGGTATGCGGGCGCGCCGTCGGGCTCGGCGGTGAAGATCCCCGCCGAGCGCCGTGCGGCCTGGTGGTACGGACTTGCGTCCGCCCACGCATCGGGCCTGCGGAAAATCATGCTCGATAAGCGCATCGAGCAGGCCGAGACGGACGCGAAGGCCTATTCGACCAGGCACGTAGGCGGCACGTCGGACCCGGCCCGAATCAGGGGCCGCCGCGACGCCATCGAAAGACTGAGAACGACTCCGGTCGCCGAACACGCCTATAAGGGGGAACAACTTTTCGCGGCGTCTTTGAAACCGTACGAGTTCACGGGTTCCATTCAGTTTCCCGCGCCGGCGACGATTACCGTGGAAGCCGGCGCCGAGCTGCGCGGCGGCACTTTCGAGATGAAAGGCAATGGCCACGTCATCGCCACGGGCACGAAGGAAAAGCCCGTGGTCTTCCGTCACATGACTTTCAACCAGGATCTCGGCGCCTCATTGAAGGCCGAATGGGCGATATTCGATGATTGCCGATTCGTCAAGAACGGCGGGTGGTTCGCTTCGTATTCATCAAAGTGGCAGTTTACTTCCTGCGTATTGTACCGGTGCAAATTCTCTGAGCTCACCGAAGTGGATTACGGTTTTCAACTGGTCAACTGCGCCGTGATTTCCATGGACTGGCCGGAAATCAAGCACCCGCACGATAAAAATAAGGCTTTCAGCCACATCGAGGCCCTCCACGGGGAGTGGAACAAGATCTCCTCGTGTGAATTCATCGACTGCGCTGTGCCCCCGACCGTGGCTTGGTGCGCTGAATCCAGCAATTTCCGCGGCTGCAAATTCATACCCGGCGAGGCCTTTGAATCGTTCAAGCCTTTGGAATGGGAGGCGTTCGTGACCGAAACGATCGGGCCCAAGGCCCAAAGCGTGTGGGCGTCTGTGCCACCCAAGCACGCCGCCGTAAAATTGGCCCCTGCGCCGGCTCCGTTCGCCACTCTCCCGCTCGACGGATTCGAATTATTCATTCCCGAGTTGATTCCCGGTGACAACCCACGCGTGGTGAAAAGCCACTTCAGCCAGTGAAGTCCATCTTGTTTGGGCAATTCGCCCCACGGGACGAAGTGACCCCGTACGATGGGCAGCTACGATCTATGTGCCACGCCCGATCGCTGCCCGAGGAAGAAAACGGGGACGCAGGAAGAAAACGGGGACGCAGTTCGTTTTTAACTATCTGCGTCCTGCTTTGTCTCAACCCTTCGATTTCCACCAATTTCTTGCGGAGGCCGCTTTGAAAAACGCCGAGAAAATGGCCTCAGTTCGAAGCGTCCTGAGCGGGCGCAACAGAGGGTCGAGACAGAGCATCTGCGTCCCCGTTTCTGTTCCCCCGTTTCTGTTCCGAAAAGGCAAAAGCATGAGACTCCGCATTTTCATGCTCGGTGTCGCGCTTTCGCTGACTCTGTGCATCGTCACGGGGGAGCGGTGGCTTTCTACATCGAGGATCAATATCGACAGCGATCCCACCGGGCCGGGAATTGTCCTCGTCCATTCCGTGCCTTGGCTCGGGTGGATGTGCGTGGTATTCGCGGTGACGACGGCCGGGTTGCTCTGGAGACTGGTGCATCGCATTCGGCTGTCGGACTTCCGCGAATACAAGGGCTTCTGCCAGTCCTGCGGCTACGATCTTCGCGCCACGTCGGACCAATGCCCGGAATGCGGGGCAATTCCAGACGACAATGGGGAGGCATGATCCGCCGCGTCTTTACCTTCCTGTCCGGGTTGTCGCTCCTGCTGTGCCTGGCAACGTGTGCGATGTGGGGGCGGAGCTATTCCTGTCACCCTTACGCCTCCGAATGCACGATCCGCGGAAAATGGGGGATTATGCTGCATCGAGGCAAGGTGTTCGCCATGTGGTCGAATGTTGTTTCGCCGCATGCGTATGACGACGCCGCCCATCCGCTTTTTTGGGGCGAGGACGATCTAAAGACTTCTCCCGACGTCTTCGGCGCGCCGTGGAGCCGACACTGGAAGTGGGGAAAATCCTACTACCATTGGACCGTCTTTCAATACGGGGCGGGCGGCCTCGGCGGAGCAATGGAGCACTGGCTGGCGTTCCCGGCCTGGCTGATCGCTTGTGCCACGCTGATCGCGCCGCTGTGGTGGTTACGACGCTGGCGGACGGCTTGGGTTACTCACCGCGATGGCCAATGCGCTCAATGCGGCTACGACCTCCGCGCCACGCCGGATCGCTGCCCGGAATGCGGGGCTGTGCCATCGCGCCTGAAGGTGCGAACATGAGACACCACGCCTTTAGTCTTGCCTCGGCCCTTTCGCTACTCCTCTGCGCTGCGACGTGCGCGCTATGGGTCCGCAGCACGGCCATGAAGACCGGTGACCGGTTGGGGTGGACGAAGGTGGCTGGCGAGCATGGACGGAGGGCGGAACTTTCTTCGGTGGACGGGCACATCGCCTATGTCCACGATACGGCCACGACCCCGTTCATCTCCGCGGGCTACGCCGATGCGCCGGGGGCGGGATGGGAGCACGGCGACCCTGAGTACATTGGTCACAAAATGGATGCTTATACTTACAACGACGAGGGAGACAGGCACGAATGGGGGCACCTGGGCGTCTACGTCGCGACATGGAACAACGGATGTATGCGCGTATCCGTGGAAGACGGGGTCCTCGCGTTAATCACAGCTCCGCTGCCGGCGCTGTGGATCATCCTGCGCCTTCGATTGCTGTTTCGTCCAAAGCCCGGCTGCTGCCCAACCTGCGGGTACGACCTGTGCGCCACGCCCAACCGCTGCCCGGAGTGCGGGGCGGTGCCGGCTGATATACGGCCGTGATTTTCTGCCCTTCTCCATTTCGTACATGTTCATTTATGTTGACAGTTCGATCGATCGGTCGTCGGCGGTGCCTGTAAGGACGCGCATGGATTCCCAGGGGAGTTCGGGAGCGTGCGATGGCCGGCGGCCGATCTTCTTTTGCGCGGTTGCGTGACCGGGCAGGCGACGTATTATGCCTCCCGCCCGTGCATGCCGGGGCCATGAGGAAAGTCGATGAAAGACGAGGATAAAACGGAAACCTCCGGCGCGGAAGCCCACGCGCGGCTGGCCGCGATCATCGAGTCGTCGGATGATGCCATCGTAAGCAAGACGCTCGATGGCGTCATCCGGACGTGGAACAAGGGGGCCGAACGCATCTTCGGGTGGACGGCTGACGAGGTGGTCGGCAAGCCCATTACCATCATCATCCCGCCCGACCGCCTGGAGGAAGAGCCGAAGATCCTCGAACGCCTCCGCAGAGGCGAACGGGTGGATCACTTCGAGACGGTCCGACAAACCAAGGACGGTCGGCTGGTCGAGGTGTCGGTCACCATTTCACCCGTCCGGGACGCCCACGGCAGGATCATCGGCGCGTCGAAGATCGCGCGGAACATCTCGCTCCAAAAGCGGTACCAGCGGGATCTCCAGGCCGCCCGGGACGCCGCCGAAGAGGCAAAGGCCCTGGCTGAGCACGAACGGGCGGCGGCCGAGGGGGCCAACCGCGCCAAGGACCATTTCCTCAGCGTGCTTTCACACGAATTGCGAACACCCCTGACTCCCGTGCTCGCGGCCATCAGCCTCATGCGCGAGGACGCGTCAGTGCCCCCGCACATGGTCGAACAAATCGAGATGATCCGCCGAAACGTCGAAACCGAGGCCCGGCTGGTGGACGACCTGCTGGACCTGACACGCATCGCGCGCGGCAAAGTCCTCCTGCATTTCGAGATGGTGGACGCCCACGCGGTGCTGCGAAATGTTGGCGCGATGTTCCACCAGGAAATTGAGGACAAAGGCCTGACCATCGCCGTGGCCCTGCGGGCCAAGCGTTTTCACGTCTGGGCTGACCCGGGCCGGTTCCAGCAGATGGTTCTCAACCTGTTCTCCAACGCGGTGAAATTCACGCCCGAGGACGGGACGGTCACCCTCTCTACTGCCAATGAGAACGGGACCGTGAGGATTGAGATCACCGACACCGGGGTGGGAATCGAGCCGCACGTGCTGCCCGGCATCTTTGAGCCCTTCGAGCAGGGGGAGCGCACGGTGACGCGTAAGTTCGGCGGATTGGGGCTGGGCTTGTCCATCGTCAAATCGCTGGTGGAGATGCACAAGGCGAGCATCACCGCCGCGAGCGGAGGGCCGGGCAAAGGGGCCACGTTTACGCTCCGTATCGAGACCGTGGAACCGTCCCACCCGTCCCGCCCCTCTGAGATTCTCAATGGCGTGGCGGGCAGGGCGTACCGCGTTCTGCTGGTCGAGGACCACTCCGATACGCGGCACATGATGAGCAAGGTGCTCGCCAGCTTCGGGTGCGTGGTGACGGCCGCGGGGAGCGTGAGGGAGGCGGTGGAGGCGGCCGAGCGGCAGAGCTTCGATCTATTGCTGTCGGACATCGGCCTGCCCGACGGCAGCGGGATCGACGTGATGCGTCACATGGCGGCGCGGTCGACGGTGCGGGGGATTGCCTTGAGCGGGTTCGGTCAGGATGAAGACCTGCGCCGCAGCCGCGAGGCGGGGTTCTCGGTGCATCTCACGAAGCCGATATCCGTTCAGACGCTGCGGGAAACGATCAAGAACTTCGCCCCGCCGGCGCAGTGAAGCAAAGCGATGCCCCACCACATAGTTTATGCTTTTTACTACGGGAAAAATGTTCGGAGTTCCGCAGTACGAGGCGGGACCGACGGCCGCCGTAATGGAGGCATGGCTAACTGCCGAGCCGGGGGTTGGTACAGGCCGTGTCAGTGCCGCCTGTAGGAGATCCGCGCCGCCGTGAACGGTTTCAACCCCGGTATGACGACGAAGGTTTCGAAGCGGTAGTGGTCCTTGTCGATGAGGGTGGTGATCAGCCGGGTTCGGACCGGCTCGGTCCCGGCGGGGCCGTCCTGCTGCTCGTACTCCATCGTAATTACCTTGCCCGCCGCGTCGGCATCTCCCTCGGCGAATACGATGCTCGTCCCACCGTCGTTGACCCACGTGCCGACGTAATGCTTTTTGAAGTTGTCGTAGCCGATGAGGTTTTCACCGGTGAAGGGTTTGCCGAGCATTACCCCGTCGAAGCGGCCGCGGAGGAACCGGCCGCCATAGACGATCTCGTTGGTGATCCGTCCCTTGGACCGCTGGGCCGCGGCGTCCGGCGCGGTGAAAATTTCATAGTCGCCGTCGAATTGCCCCACCAGCGCCTTGAGCAATTCGTGCTGCGGCCCCGGCTGCAACTGCTTCAGATCTTCCTCCGTCGGCTGAGTCGCCGGGGCCCCGGCCTTCTGCTGCGTCGGCGCATCCGCGCCGAGCGTGAGGAGGGACAGCAACAGCAGCGGCAGCACGCGGCGTAAGGTGTTCATCTCCGCAACCCTACCGCGCCCGACGACGGCAAGGAAGTAGAAAGCCCTCCTCCGCCGGGCGAATCGGCGCATTCTGTCTGATTCAACGTCGGGTATCATTCCCCATATGCGCCGCCGGGTGCTTATGCTTGTGTCCGCGCTGTCGCTGTTGCTATGCGTTGCGACGGTAGCACTGTGGGCACATGGCTATCGGACAACTGATGCGTTGGTTTGGGGTCGCGCAGGACACCTTTATTGCGTGTACTCGGTATGGGGCCGAATCTATTTTTGCAGGGTCAACGGTTGGCCAAACCCCGAGCCGCTTCGATGGCGTTCCGGCCCCCTGGCATGGTCGGAGATTTGGCGGTCGATGTGGGAACCGCTGCCGCCCGGACAATGGAAAGAAGGGTATGGCTTAAGGACGTTCTTCAGTTCCGGCCACATCAACACGGACATCCATGGCAACAATCAGTGGCTTCCGCCAGAAGGAATTAGCCACCCGGTTTTTCCGTGGGGACAGCGAGCAGTCACCTACCGCACGATTGGTATCGAGTGTTGGCTATTGTCTGCCATCTTTTCGATCCTTCCGATGGGCGTATTCGCGCAAAAGGCCCGGCGTTTGTTTGCGGCAAAGCGGCGAAGCAGGATTGGATATTGTCGATCGTGCGGCTACGACCTCCGCGCCTCGCCCGATCGATGCCCGGAATGCGGGACGGTCCCACCAAGCGTCAAGGTGAAGGCATGAGACGCTGCATCTTTACGCTGCTGTCCGCGCTGTCGCTGGTGGCGTGCGGGGAGACGTCTGCTCTATGGGTGCGCGGACGAGTGGCCGGGGACAATTTGTATGTCGGCTTCTGGGGGGTTTCACCCCTCACCGCAACTACCGGGGATATATGGCGGCCCGCTCACTGCATTTGGGAAAAGAACGGGGACGCAGCTAGTTTTTTCGGAAACTAGCTGCGTCCCCGTTCTTTTCCTGAGCACCGACTAAAGGCCTTCGCGATCGGCGGGCGCACGGATTATACCTTTAGCAGTTCCCGCGCTTCGGCGTAGCCGGGGGCGGGGCGGCCGTATTCGCTGGCCGTCACCCGTGCGAGGGCGGTCAGTTGACGCCAACGGAAGGCGGGGCGGGTGGCGGCGAATTCTTCGCTCGTGGTTCGGTAATACTTTTCCGCATGCAGGGCGCCGTCTTCGCTTGTCGCGAAGCGGAGCATCAGGTCCAGCAGCGGGCGCTCGGGGTGGCCGAGCTGGCCGTAGCGGTGGACGATCGCGCTGGCGCGGGCCTGGAGGTTGCCGCGGACGGCCGACTCAATCTCCGCCAGCAGCACGGCGGGCTCGGTGGATTTGATCCCGTCCACGTGCTGCTTCAACGGCAGCGGCTCCCAGTTGAGGAAATCGCCGCCGCGGGCGGTGCGGTCCACGGCGACTTGGTACGCACCCAGGATCAGGCACGCGATCGCGTTGCGCGGATTGGCGACGCGGGCGAGGTTGCGCCAGGCATTGGCGGAGTCGCAGGCGTGTACGCCGATGGAATCCCCATGAACGCTGCCCAGCGGCTTGCCGGGGACCTCGTCGCGGAAGGTGCGGCCGGCGTCGCGAAGGACAAGCTGATTGGCGGCGAGGCAGATCGCCTGGCCCAGGTCGTCCGCGCTAAAGCCTTCCGCCAGCGCCCCCGCCGCGGCGTCGGCGGCTTGCGCGGGGGTGGCGCGGAAGATGGTCTGGCTCATCTTCTCGATCCAGTGGTCGGTGGCGCAGCGGGTGCCGGGGGATTTGTCCAGGAGCTTGTGCTCGTCGAACATCTTGGGGAGAACGGTGCGGGCTTCGTCGAGGTCGCCGGGGCGATGCCACGATTCGGCCTTCACGCAATAGCGGACGGATTGGCGGAGCAGCGTGTGGGCCTGCTCGCGGCCGATGAGGTCGAGCAGATCCCATGCGCGGTACGGCAGCACCACGCGGTGTACCTCGGGCGTGTCCTGCACGGCGACGAGCAATTCGTTGAACGCGTCGTCCGGCGACTTCCGCACCGCCCCGGCGAACAGCCTCTCCGCCTTCTCCATCTCCTGCCGCCGAACGGCTTGCCGCAGCGCTTCGCCGCCGGCATCGACGTCGGCAATTTCCGTTGTTGCGTGATCGACGGGGTGCAGCACTTCGCCCTTGCGCCCGCCGTGCTCCTGGATGCGGTTGGTGTTGCGATAGAGAACTTTGAACACCGGCAGCGGCCGCTGCGCTTCGGGCAGCTCTGTGGACATGTGGTACGCGGGTGCGAGAGCCATCATGGTATGGAAGCCGACGTAATCTTCCCCGCCGAAGGTCCGAGCATTGGCCAGCGCCGCCGCCGCGAGCAGCCGGCGCAAATCGGTCCCGCTCTTGAGCTTCTCAACGAGCACGGGCAGTAGCCGATCGACCGGCGTTTCCTGCATGAGGCAAACGAGCGGCTCGAGGTCGCCAAAGGCGAGCGCCTCGGGCGCATCGCTCCCCCCTGCCGCGGGCGAGGCAAGCCCCAACTCCGCCGCCATTCCCGCGCCGACACTGGCGACGAGAACTCCCTTGCCGACATCCCCGAGGAACTGCCGCCGCGTGCGAATGGTTGTCATGCAGGCCTCCGCGTGAAGTGGAAAGTTCGATGATACCGCGATGGAAGAGTAAAGGGGAAAAAATCGGCGGGAAGTTACGTGCCGAACGGGTGTCCAATCTAGAACGAAGGGGAAGTGGGAGAAGGGGAAATAGGGTGGGCGGATTATGCAGTTTTTGCGGATACGACCTCCGCGCCACGCCCGAGCGGTGCCCGGAGTGCGGGACGGAAGTGAAACGCGCGGCGAATGCCCGCCCGCCTCACTGTTTGAGATAAATGGTGAGGTCCGCCTTATCGCCGGGGAATCGGACTGTTGCGGCGAATCCGAAACTCTTCGCCTCGCGCCAGGGTACTTTGACCGATGCGAGCACTTGATCCTTATCCAGGATCGACATGACGCAGTCCGTCGCCGACTGGGAGACGCGCCAGGTATACGTCACGCCCTTGCGCGGTTGGAACTCTTTTGCGGTGACTTGCCCGTCGTTCGCGACCAGGAGAACGAAGTAGAACGCATGATCTCCCGACCATGGTACGTCAACCTCGAGTGACCCGGCAGCCTCTTTGGCCGGGCTGAAGACCGCCTTGCCATAATGATGCACGTTTCGTTGAAGGGTGTGAGCCTCGTCGGTCTGCTTGGTTCCAGATATCCGTATCCGTTGCGATGCCACATCGACCGAGAGCTCGGGCGGTATGGTGTTTTCGTCGAGTTCGAAGAATCGGTCCGGCACTTCGCTGACGAATTTCGCCACCTCGAACGAGGCCGATGCCGCCGACGCCGCAGGGAAGATCTCGCCGAGCCGCTTTTGCGCCAGCGCTTTATTGATGCCTTTTAAATCGGGCGCGGCGCGTCTGTACCAATATCCCGCGCGCTGTCGCGCCTCGTTCTGCGGGACGGGGGCCGTAGCCCCGACGTTCCACCACGCCTCCGCCGCCTTCAACATGGCGGGAGCGGCATTCGGTTTCCGCGCTTCCTCGCGCACGGCCGCCAGGACAGATTCGTCGTTGACCCTTGCCAGAAAGTTGAGACCCTCGTCCCAATCACCCCTCGCGAAACAAAGTATTCGACCTAACTTGGCCCCGGCCACCGTGTCGTCCGGGTGCTCCTTGAGCAAGCGACGTTCGACGGCCTCATCCTGCTGAAGTTGCGACATCTGGGCGGCGAGTTTGGATTGCTCGCGCACCCGGCTGGCGAATGCATTATCTTGCGACGAGCGGCCCGCCGCCTCCGCGATTGCGGTGGCCCTGACCGCGACATCGGCGTTCCAAACCGAAAGCGCCTCATCACCCAGAGCCAGGGCGGCGCGGGCGAGATCCGCGCTTTCCGCCGGCGATTGCACCGCCCCGCGCGCCGACTGGATCAGGCGCAGGCGAATTGCCAGTGAATCCACTTCGAAGCGGCGAACGAGTTCGTCAACTGCGGCCGTGCCGGCAGCCATGTCCCCGGCGCTGCCGGCAATGTCGATGCTCTCCGACAACAGCACGTACGCGGCCGCCGGATCGTCCTTTGAGCTTTTTGCCTGGTCGAAAAGCTTACGTGCCAGTTGCCTGCGGTCTTTAATCCCGCGCTTGGCAAAATCTGCTCCGAAGACTTCATGAATAATAGATCGCGATTTTGCCTGCGCGTCAGCGCCGGGAACGGGCGAGCGGGCATCGGCGTCGGCCGCGAACGCGTTTGCACTCATTGTCGCGAATATCAGCAACAGTAAGAGCGAATATGTGAAAGGAAAACCGAATGGCCGAGACACGCAAGTTGGTCTCTCGTCGATCATCCCCTGAGCATAGCAATGTGCTGCTCCCCCTGCCACTGCTTCATCGGGTTGTGCCCCGGCTCCATCGGCGGCGAGAGCAGAAGTGCGGCGAATCATCCCTTCGCGCTCAGCCACGCGATCACATCCGCCGCATTCCGGTCGGGAGGGAACACCGGATAGAACACGTGCGCGATGCGGCCGGAGTCGATGACTAAATAGCTCCACCAAATACCGAAAGTGCTCACGCGGCCTTCGCGAGCTTGCTGCCCTTGGCAGTATGAAAGCGGGCGTTGTCGCAGATCACGTGGATGACATGATAGT
>JAQGHP010000036.1 GCA_028288775.1 Phycisphaerales bacterium
CGAGAATCCGCTCGTTTGAGACAGCAGCGGGAATGCAGATCGAAGCGCCCGAGGCGTTCGATCTGTCAAAGGAATCGGACGCAACTCACGACCTTTACGGCCTCAAACGCGGCAGCACCGACGGCTTCGCCTGGCAGTGCCTCGTCGCCCGCCGCCTTGCCGAACGCGGCGTACGCTTCATCGAATTGATCGACTCCGGTTCCAACAACAACTGGGACTCCCACGGCGATATGCACGACCACGTCGCCCTCGCCAAAAACGTCGACCAGCCGATCGCCGGCCTGCTACAAGATCTCAAACAACGCGGCATGCTCGACGACACGCTGGTCGTCTGGACCACCGAATTCGGCCGCACCCCGCAAGTCGCCAACCCGGGCGCACGCGGCCGCGAGCACCACCCCAGCGCCTATTCAAGCTGGCTGGCCGGCGGCGGCGTCAAGCCCGGCATCACCTACGGCGCCAGCGACGACTACGGAATCGAAGTCGCCGAAAACAAAGTCCACGTCCACGACTTCCACGCCACGATCCTCCACCTGCTGGGCCTGCGCCACGAAAAGCTGACCTACCGCCACGCCGGCCGCGATTTCCGGCTCACCGATGTTTACGGCAACGTGGTCAGCGACATCCTCGCGTGACTTGTCCGGCGGACTTTCTTTAATCCCCTCTCCCGGTACTCCGACGAAGTAAAAAGTAAAAAGTAGAAAGGCAAAAGTGGAAGCGAGGCGCGGTTTCCACTTTTGCCTTTCTACTTTTTACTTTTTACTTCCGGATGCGTGCCCGCTGGCACGGCGTCTATTGAGCCGGTACAACCGTAGCCGGTCCATTTAACCAGAGAGGGTTCCATGCACATCGACCACACGAATTTCTCCCGGCGGTCTTTTCTGGGCGCAGGCGCTGCCGCACTGGCGGGCCTGGCCTTGTCGCGGTCTTCCTTCGCGGAGGACGCCGCGGGCGCGGACGATTTCGGCGGGCTGCCCATCGGCGTGCAGAGCTACACGCTCCGCGACCGCAGCTTTGAGAAGGCGCTCGACGCGATCAAGAACGACCTCAAACTCAACTACGTCGAGATCTGGCCCGGCCACCTCGCGGGCGCCGCACCCACCGCCGTGAAGGCGCTGCTGGAAGCGCACGGCATCGTCGCGACCGGTTACGGCGTGGTCGGATTCTCCAAGAACGCCGACGCGAACCGAAAGGTGTTCGATCAGGCCAAGGCGATGGGCATCAAGCACATCACCTGCGACCCCGACCCCGATTCGTTTGACAGCCTCGACAAGCTCACCGAGGAGTACGGCATCACCGCCGACATCCACGACCACGGTCCCGGCCACCGCTGGGGCAAGATCGACGTCATCTGGGATGCGATCAAGGACCACAGCAAGGGCGTGGGCCTGTGCAACGACACCGGCCACTTCATCCGCGCCGGCGAAGACCCCCTCCGCGCCTGCGAAGTCTTCAAGGACCGCGTCCATGCGATGCACGTCAAGGACTTCAAAAAGGAAGGCAAGGACTGGAAGGACTGCGGCCTGGGCGAAGGGAATCTGCCGCTGGAAAAGCTGATGAAGTGGCTGCTGGACAACAATTTCAAGGGCGACCTCTCGCTCGAATACGAAGGCGGAAACCCGGTGCAGGTGTGCCAGAGCGATTTGGAGAAGATCAAGAAGGCGGTGATGGCCGCGAAGAAGGCTTGAGGAGTGGTGTGTGAAACGTGAAACGTGAAACGTGACAAAGCACGCCCTGCGTGATTGAAGATTTCCGAGGCCCCGCGCTTGGCGCGGGGCCTCTTGGCATTAGATGAACATACGGGTGGTTTCATTGGGGTGGCGCGGTCGTGGGGCTCGCCACCCAAGTTTGGCGAGCGACCGAGGCTTGCTCCCGCATGTGCGCGGAAAATTTTCCAAGCAGGAAGAGGTATCTGACGTAAAAGACTGCCAGCACGGGGAACACAAAAAAGGCCATACATCCGAGTCCTATTAGATCGCGTGCGCCCTCTTGCACTGGCCAGATCATCGCGCCATACATTTTCCAAATAAGCAAGCCTCCAATGCTGCCGCCCAAAGGGGTCATGAGAAACTTTGCGCGATCGGCCATGCGCGGGTCGGGGATTCGCCGGGCAAGTTTGCCGATGTAATGGAGTTCTGCGATGAATCCCGCCAGCGCGGTCAATGCGGCAGCGCCCCATACCAAAATCATCCACTCTCCGCCGCTCGAACGGAGGGCCTCCGACGAAGATGCCACGCTGATCAGCTCACGGATCAGGCCGACAACGAACGTCACGCGGATGAGCTTGCGGTAAAAGCCGTCCGCGCGCTCGTCGATACCGCTGGGATCGGGCGAAGTCAGAAACCAAGCGCCCGACACCATGGCCATGTAGCCTGCGAGCTGGAGCAGGTTGATGGAGATCGAGACGCCAAAGCCCGCTGCGGCAAGGCTATCCACGATTGTGACGACAATGGCGGCGATGACGTACACAGGGGCGCCGATGAGCGTCAACGTCGCGCCGCGATGAAGTGTGTCGAGCCAGCGCGGATCGTTAAAACGGAGCAGCGCACCAAGGACCGATACGCCGAACGGAGCCCCGCATTCAGGGCACCGCCCTTCCGTGGGGAGGCCGCGGAGGTTGTAGGCGCATTTGCGGCAGACGACGTTCGATACGATTTCGCCGGCGTCCGATTCACCGCTTTGGCCCGCGTTTGGGATGAAATCGATGTATTGCTCCGACGAATACTCGGGCGTCAATTCGTACCGGCCCTTATCGGCAGCGTCATCGGCGTAGCCCTCGCTGTTCGAGGTCTCGCCCTGCGGATCGTTTGGCAGCGTCATCGTGCTCCATCCGAGGACGTGCGGCGAGCAATGGCCGCCGCTCTCTCGGCGGAGTATAGCGGGCGCTTCGCCGGGCTAACAAACGCGGACGCCGCGCACGCCTTCGCTGACGCAAGCGCGCCGTGCAGGGATCGAACCTGCCGACTCTCGATTTGGAGTCGAGGAGTCCTCCACTGAAGAACTTCCGGCGCGATCAATCAGGATGGCTGGGCTCGAACCAGCGACCTCCTGCTCCCAAGGCAGGCGTGCTGCCGACTGCACTACATCCTGGACTGATGAGTGAAACGTGAAGACGTGAAACGTGAGAAGACTCTGCTTGCCGAAGTCTTCTCACGTTTCAGGCACACGTTTCACGTCTTCACGTTTCAGAACGCTCTCAGCGGGACTCGAACCCGCATCTCCGGATTGAAAGACCAGTATCCTAAGCCCGTTAGACGATGAGAGCGTTGCGGGTCCTTTTCATGGCCCGCCGTTCATGTCAATCTCCGCACCATCTCTCCCCCTCGCGTTTCTTCACCTGCTCCCCTGTTCCCCTCGTCCCCTGCTCTATTTCGCGTAAGGCGAAATTAGGAGTCGGCAGGACTCGAACCTGCAACCTCGGGCTTATGAGGCCCACGCTCTGCCTATTGAGCTACGCTCCTATCGCGCGCCGAGGCCGTACGGCCCCGGCGCGTCAACCCCGAATCAATCGAGAAAAACCATGCCCGCGACGTCGCTGGTCTCACGATCGTTGCGACTTCGCACCAACAGCCGGGCCAGGCGGCCGCGGAGTTCCTGGGGGATCCCCTCATCGAGCATCGCGTCCCAGAGTGCGTGAGGCCGCAGCGCGTCCTTCGCACCTTGCACGTCCCGGGCCCCGGTTCTTTCCGGCACGGGGGCGACGAACCAATGGCCGCGGTCGTGGCCGCACAGATATGTCTCGACTGAGACGACCGCATCGCATGCGGGCGTGCGTACTTCGAGCAGCAGGTGCCGGTCCAGCGGATCGACGTCCAGGACTTCCACCCGCGCCTGCGGCTGCGAGTGCAGCTCGAAATACTCGCCGTCCCGGTGAACGCGAATGTCGATCGAGAACGCCGGCAAAAGCCCCGGGGCAGTCCATCGTGCCGCCCGCACTTCGCGCCCACGCGCTTCCGGCGCCGCTTCGACGACGACCGCCCGCGCACCGATCGCGGCGAATTGTTTTCTGATCCTGCTGTTCATCGAACACCTCAATTCCAAGAGCACAAGGTGGGAATTGAACCCACGGCCTCGCCCCTACCATGGGCGTGCTCTGCCTGCTGAGCTACTCGTGCATGCCTTCCCGGGCGGCACGGGCCCGATTGCCCGTGCCGCCGGGCCAGGGCCGCGGGCTGGAATCGAACCAGCAACCGGTCGCTTACGAGGCGACTGCTCTGCCCGTTGAGCTACCACGGCGAACGTAAATGCAGAGTGCAGAATGCAGAGTGTGGGCAGATCGCCTTCCACGCCGGGTACGAGCGACAGCGAGGCCCCGGATCCTTCAGAGCGCTGCGATTTGGGTCCCTCGGATCCGGGGCCTCGCTGTCGCTCGTACCCGGCGTGAATGGGTATCCTTTCTCAGCACTTAGCACTCAGCACTCAGCACGCCTTTCCTCACTCTGCATTCTGCACTCTTCACTTACCCTCAATGGGATGGGCAGGATTCGAACCTGCGTTTGCGGATTTTCAGACCGCCGCTCTACCGGTTGAGCTACCGTCCCAGACAGCCGGGCCCCCTGCCCGGCGGCTCCCCGATATTTGTATGGGGTGACGTCGTCAGACGTCCGAAGCATTGCGCGTGCGGAGGTAATCGCGCGACTGTCGCTCGAGGAGCTTTGCCGGCACCGCGGGCTCGGTAACGTTGGCGACGCGCCAGCCAGCAGTCCGTTCGCCGCTCTCGCTGTCCTTCAGGGCGACGATGGCGTTCAGGACCGCGATGTGGGCGGGGATCCAACTGATCATCCGCGCGAGGCCGCCATCCATGGGTTTAGTTAACTCGCATTGTTTGAACATCTCGCTCACGTGTGCCTCGCTATCCGAAAATCGAACTCACCTTTTGTTGACCAGCGGAGGGTAGAGGATTCGAACCTCTGGCGTACCTTATTGCGGCACGCTCCGCGTTAGCAGTGCGGTGCAATAGACCTCTCTGCCAACCCTCCGTGTATTTCCGACTTCATCTCACCATGTAGGGTGGGTGTACTCGCCCACCGACGCGTCGCGCGGGCGATGGTGGGCGAGTACACCCACCCTACAAAATTTCATTTTGAGGCCTCAATCCTTCCTCAGCACTCAGCGCTTCCTGCGAAGCGGAGGGTGAGGGACTCGAACCCCCAAGGCTGTTACGCCGTGCCCGTTTTCGAGACGGGGGCCTTACCAGTTAGGCTAACCCTCCGATGCCTCCCTCCCCCTGGAAGGGAGGCAGGCGTGGTAATGTTGCGGGAAGGGCTCGAACCTTCAGCCTCCGGCTCCGGAGGCCGGCGCTCTTCCGATTGAGCTACCGCAACGATTCTGCACTCTGCACTCTGCACTCTGCACTTATGCCATGCACCGGGCAGGACTCGAACCTGCATCCGTTCGCTTAAAAGACGACGACTCTGCCATTGAGCTACCGGTGCTCCAATGCACCGGGAGGGATTCGAACCCCCAACCTACTCTTTAGAAGAGAGTCGCTCTTTAATCCGTTGAGCTACCGGCGCCATCAGTATGAAGTTTTCCGTTTCCTTCTCGTTTTCATACTTCACCTCGCGCTCACTGCGGAATGCAAAGTGCAGAGTGCAGAATGAAGGCACAAAGCCCTCCGCAATTTGCACTCACTCTCCATTCCACACGCTTCACTTCCATGCGCCCGGCAGGAATCGAACCTGCAACCCTCCGCTTAAGAGACGGGAGCTCTACCAATTGAGCTACAAGCGCGAACTCAGTGCAGAAGGCAGAGTGAAGAGTGCGGAGTATCTCTTCGCAATGCACCGGGAAGGGATCGAACCTTCAACCACTGGCTTCGTAGACCAGCGCTCTTCCAATTGAGCTACCAGTGCGGGGAGTAGGACTGAGTGCTGAGGACTGAGGACTGAGCAGGAGCCAGGAGCCAGGAGCCAGGAGCCAGACTATACTAATGGGGCTGCTTTCACCTTCAGGTCCTCAGTCCTCCGCCCTCAGTCCTCAGTCCTCAGTCCCACGCATTACGCCGTGGAGGTCTCGACTCTCCGGCCTCCCGGTTATCAGCCGGGTGCTCTGCCTCTGAGCTAACAGCGTGTCGGCCGCAGTACGCCAGGCCGGATTTGAACCAGCAACCTCCGTGGTGTGGGCACGGCGCTCAGGCCAATTGAGCTACAGGCGTAACATTTCACGTCCTCTCTTACTCCGCAATTCCTCTACGGCCTCCGCGCCGCTACGGCGAACGATTTCCTGGCCAAACAGGCGCGCGGAATCTCCTTAAACAGTGGGCCGGCGTGGGTTCGAACCACGGACCTCCTGCTTGTCGTGCAGGCGCTCTGGGCCAACTGAGCTACGGGCCCTGACGCGGACAAAAATAGACGCAACGCCTCGCGGCGATACGTTTTCCCGGATGGTTATGACTTAGGTGGATCAGCCAGCCGGGAAGAACTCCCGGCCGGAAAAGGCGGGGAGCTATATGCGGGAACGCGAGACGATGACACTCCATCGCCGCGTCTCCGCGGTCATTGGGGTGGCTTCGGATTTTGTAAAGTATACGTTCCGCATGGTCTCTTTCTTCGGCAAGTTGCCGAACCGTGTTGAATTATTCCCAGCATCCGGAAGGAATGCAAGGGAAAAATTCAGAAAAACGCAAATTCACGTCGCATGCATAGTTGGAGGTAGCACTCGTTTCATAGTCCTATGCGATGTGAAGCTTACTCGGCACAAAGACCACAGAGGCCACAAAGGGCACAGTGGGAAGGAGGAAAAGGCAACATCCTCTTCTTTTCTCTCTGTGTTCTTTGTGGCCTCTGTGGTCTTTGTGATGAACACGCGCCGCGGTACGGGGGCCGCAACTACTTGCCAGATGTGTCATGCGGCAGCGGCGCGAACCCGCGCTGGGCAGATTGCTTGCGGGCCTTCCATGCGTGGAGGATCGCGGGAAGCACCGAGATCACGATGATCGCCAGAATTACAATCTCGAAGTTCTTCTTCACGATCGGCATGCTTCCGAAGAAGTAGCCGGCGAGCGAAAGCGAGACGACCCACAGAACTCCGCCGCTCACACTGAACGCGATGAAGCGCAGGAAGGGCATCCGGCCGATCCCCGCGACGAAGGGCGCGAAGGTGCGGATGATTGGGACGAACCGCGCCATGATGATCGTCGCCCGGCCGTGGCGGTCGTAGAAGCGCTGGGCCTCATCGAGGTGTCGGCGATTGAACAGCAGCGAGTTGGGTTTGCTGAAGAGCTTGGGGCCGACGTGGTAGCCGAGGAAGTAGTTGACGATGTCGCCGCAGTTGGCGGCGACGCAGAGCAGCACGATCGCTAGGGGCAGATTCACGCCCGTGCCCGCCGCGGCCAGCGCGCCCAGGGCGAACAGCAATGAATCCCCAGGCAGGAACGGCGTCACCACCAGGCCCGTCTCACAGAAGACGATCGCGAACAGCAGGAGGTAAAGCTTGTGCCCCATGTGATGGGCCGCACTGTCCAGGTGCTTGTCGAGGTGCAGGAACAGGTCCATGACGGTGTGAATCCAGCCCATTCGAATTCCTCTGTTGTGGGGGAAGGAGCGAACTTAGAAGTCAGGAGCCAGGAGCCAGGAGAATTGCATGCAAAATGCAAAAGTCAAAATGAAACGTGGCGGATCGTCCTCACCGCGTAGCGGTCGGACCGAAGGTCCACCCTCCCGCCGCTCCGCATTTTGGCTTTTGCATTTTGTACTTTTGCATTCTCCCCCCTTCTGCCTTCTGCCTAATGGCTTCTGGCTCCTGGCTTCTCGCCCCTCCCGGCTGCTTCATACCCGCCCGTCGCGGGTGGCACAACCTGTTGCAGGCGGCATCATCTGTTGCAACTGGCACAGTCTGCCAGAAGGCGGGCCGCCTAAGCCGTGGGCGGGGGAACGGAGCGCCCTTGCTGGATCGGCGGATGAGGAAACGCCCGGATTAGCGGACTACAATGCCTCATCTCCGGCGACAACGCGGCCTGGTTGTCGCAACATCGGCAGAGGGGTTCCCCGGCAAATAACCAAAGGCTCTCTGCCGAAGTGAGACGCGCCTGCCGGAAAGGCATAGTGGCAAACCGCGGCCGGAGGTACGCGGCTACTGGAACCCCCGCCCTTGGACCGATAGTGGCGATTGAAGGCCTGCAAAGGCCCTGTCGTGGTGGTTGAAACAGGCGGGAGGGCGTCGGCGGGTTACTGCCGGGCTCGGTCCGGGGTTTGCTTGATTCATTTGTGGCGTGATCTAGAATCGCCGGAAGAACATTGCAGCCGCAAAGCCGTAAGATTTTTACGGTCGGGATCTTGAAACCAGTTCTTGATATGAGGGGCCGGAGCAACAAACCCCGGCCGACAGGAGATGGACATGTTCGAACGGTTTACGGACAGGGCACGCAAGGTCATGGCCCTTGCGAACCAGGAAGCACAGCGCTTCAACCACGAATACATCGGGACCGAGCACATCCTGCTCGGGCTCGTCAAGGAAGGCAGCGGCGTCGGCGCGAACGTGCTCAAGAACCTCGACGTGGACCTTCGCAAGGTACGCCTCGAGGTCGAGAAGCTCGTGAAGAGCGGGCCCGACATGGTAACCATGGGCAAGCTCCCGCAGACCCCGCGAGCCAAGAAAGTCATCGAATACGCAATCGAGGAAGCCCGCAACCTCAACCACAACTACGTGGGGACGGAACATCTTTTGCTGGGCCTCCTTCGTGAGCACGACGGCGTCGCCGCCCAAGTGCTTATGAACCTCAATCTGAAATTGGAAGAAGTCAGGGAAGAGGTTCTCAATCTTCTAGGAGCAGGTGTGGAAACCGAAGAACCCCAACAGGAAAAACAGGGCCAGAAGGGCAAGAGCAAGACGCCCGCCCTCGACAGCTTCGGCCGCGACCTCACCGAACTTGCCCGCGAGGGCCAGCTCGATCCGGTTATCGGACGTAAGAACGAAATTGAACGAGTCATCCAAATCCTCTGCCGTCGGCAGAAGAACAACCCCGTGCTGCTCGGTGAAGCAGGTGTCGGTAAGACGGCCATCGTCGAGGGCCTCGCCCAGATGGTCATCTCCAGCACCGTCCCCGAGATTCTGCACGATCGGCGGATCGTGGTGCTCGACCTGGCGATGATGGTCGCCGGCACCAAGTACCGCGGGC
>JAQGHP010000052.1 GCA_028288775.1 Phycisphaerales bacterium
GAGCTGCCGATCGATCGCGGCACAGTAGATCGGAATTTCCGGGTGCTGCTTGTGAAAGTGCTGGATGCCTTCGGGGGCCGCGACGAGGCAGACGAATTTCATGCTGGTGACGCCGGCTTTCTTGAGGAAATCTGCCGCGGCCGCGCCGCTGCCGCCGGTGGCGAGCATGGGGTCGATGAGCAGGACCTCCGTCGCCGCGATGTCCGGCGGAAGCTTGTGGTAATACGAAACCGGCTCGAGCGTGGCTTCGTCGCGGTAGACCCCCAGGTGCCCCATCCGCGCCTCGGGCAATAGCCGCAGCACGCCGTCCGCCATCCCCAACCCCGCGCGGAGAATGGGGACAAGCGTCACCTGCCGGGCCAGCACCTTGCCCGTCATCTTCTCCAGCGGCGTCTGCACCAGCCGCGGCTTGGTCGGCCAATCCCGCGTCACCTCATACACCATCAGCGACGCGATCTCATCGAGCAGGGCACGGAACTCACGATGATCGGTGCTGTAATCGCGCAGCTCGGTGAGCTTGGTCTGAATGACCGGGTGATCGATGACGATGACGTTTTGGAAAGGCATGGTGAGTGGAACGTGGAACGTGAATGTTACTCGGATAGGTGATCGGGAAATAAGCTTTGAAACGTGAAACGTGAGAAGATGCGGCTGACCAAAGTCTTCTCACGTTTCACGTTTCACGTTTCAGAACCACGTTTCAGGTCTTCTCACGCTCCACGTTTCACGCTCCACCTCCCCTTATTTCAGCATCCCCGCCGCCTTCGCGTAGTTGAACACGCCGCCGGCTTCGATGATCGGCAGCACGTCGCCCAGCGGGCGCAGTTCGTGGCGTTCGTTTTTGGTCTTGTTGAGCACGTAGCCGTCGAGCAGGTGGACTTCCAGTTCGTCGCCGGTGCGGATTTTATCGACCAGGCGGTGGACGGATTCCAGCGGGACGAGGTACCCGCCGTTGACGCTGTTGCGGAAGAAGATGCGGGCGTAGAACTCGGCGATGACGCACGCGATGCCCGCCTCGGCCATGGCCAGCGGGGCGTGCTCGCGGCTCGATCCCGAGCCGAAGTTCTTGCCGCCGACGACGATCTTGTAGTCGGTCTTGAATTCCCCTTCGCGCACGAACGGGATGTCCCCCTTGGGCAGTCCGCGCTGTCCCTCGGGCACGCTGCTCATCGCGTACATGCCGAAGTATTTGCGCTCCTCGGGGAGCGCGGGGTTAAACGAAAGGTACTTGGCGGGGATGATCTGGTCGGTGTCGAGATTGTCGCCCAGCACGTACGCCTTGCCGCTGATGATCGATTCCATGGCTCCTCTTCTTGTGCGAAGAGAAGAACATATAACCAGCGGCGGAAGTTGTACAGACGGAAAGGAAATGCTGAACGCTGAAGGAAGAGCAGGCCCGCATCCCTGCTCTTCGAATCAGTGTCCGGCATTCAGCAATTCCCGCGTCGCAGCGAGACCTGCGCCCGAACTTTGGCGTGTTGAAAGCAAATTTGCAAATATATGCAAAGATTGCAGTACAGGCCCTGGCTCACGGCCGGCGGTAGTGGGTCAGTTTGGAAGGATGGGTGCCACAGGTCGCGGTACTCCGAGACCTGTGCTTCTCAAGTCGCCGAGAAAGCACAGGTCTTCGAGTACGCCGACCTGTGGCACCCAGTGGATATCTCAAACTGACCCACTATCCCGCCGGAGCGACCGCACCGCCCCGCGCCCGGCGAGGTATCCCGTCGCCCACGCCCACTGGAAATTGAACCCGCCGATGCGTCCGTCACAGTCGAGGATTTCCCCCGCGAGAAACAGCCCCGGCACTTTGCGCGAGGCCATGGTGCGAAAGTCCACCTCTTCGACGGGCACACCGCCCGCCGTCACCTCGGCGTAGTTCCACCCTCGGTCGCGCACCACCGGCAAGGGCAGCGCGGTCAGGGCGTGGGCGAGCCCCCGTCGATGCTCGCGCGAAAGCTGCCCCGACGGCCGTGCCGGATCGATCCCCGCGTGACGCAGCAGCGCGTCCGCCAGCCGCTGCGGGAGCCGCTCGGCGACGAGCTTCCCGACCGACGCCCTGGGCCGCGCCCCCGCGGCATCGATCAGCCACTTCTCCGCCTGCTCGAAAGATTCCCCGGGCAGAAAGCTACACCGCAACTCCGCCGCCTGCTTGCGCCCGTGGGCCATCACCCAGAATCGGCTGGCGTCCATCGCCACGGGCCCGCTGATTCCAAAGTGCGTCCACAACAGGCTCCCCGTGCGCCGGTCGACGCGTTTTCCCTCGACAAACGTCGCGAGTTCCGCCTCGTGGGAGAGCCCCGAGATCGTCGCATGAAAGAACCCGTCCGCGAGCACGAGTGGGACGAGCGCCGGAAAAGTGTCGGTGACCGTATGCCCCATTCGCCGGGCGATCGCCCAGCCGGCCCCGTCGCTCCCGGTGCGAGGGAGCGAGCGGCCGCCCGTGGCGAGGATGACGCGAGAGGCGAGAAGCTCGCCGTCGGCGTGACGGAGGGTGAAGGGAGCATCGGAGGATGCGGGGAGGAGAGGGGCGGACGCGGGGACACGGGGACGCGGGGACGCGGGGAAAGAAGGGGGATTGCAGATAGCAGATTTCAAATTTGAGATTTCAGATTGGGGAGCGCTCGGAGCAAGGGACTCCGAATCCACCGCGGCGGCCTCTCCGCCACTCTGCACGCTGCGCTCTGCACTCTGCACTTTGCAATCTCCCTCCCCGCGTCCCCGCGTCTCCGCGTCCCCGCGTCCGTCCTTCCGATCTCCCGCGTCCCGTTCGATCCCGGTCACCCTCCATTCCCGCCGCAGCTCCACGCCCAGTTCGTCACACCGCCGAAGCAGCGCATCGAGCACGGTCCGGGCGCTGTCCGTCACGGGGAAAAGTTTTCCGGTGTCTTCGCGCTTCAGCTCGACGCCCATCGCCCGCATCCAGCGGACGGTCGCCTGTGCGTCGAAGGCGGCGAGCACGTTGCGGACGATTGTGCGGGGGGCCTGAAAGTCTTCGGGGCGGACCTCGTCATGCGTCACATTACAGCGGCCGCCGCCGGCGACGAGGATTTTTGCGCCGATCGTCTTCGCCCCGTCGAGCAGAAGAATTCGCGGCCGCGGCCCGCCCGCGGCTTGTGCGGCCTCACCGGCGAAGATGGCCGCGGCCAGCCCCGCCGCCCCGGCCCCGACGATCGCAATGTCACATGCTTCACTCACGCCGCGATGGTAGCTCAGGAAATCGGTAAGGGGGAGCACGCACGAACCTGCAAATGCGGAGCGCGCCCGAAACGAGATCGAAATGCCGGGCTCGGGCGAGTAAAGTCACGTCCCAGGCGCGCCCGAGCGCCAAGGCGATCGCATGATTTCTCCCTATCCCGGTACACCGGGAGAGGGCAGGGGTGAGGGTCCGGCGCTGCCGGCGTGGCGTGTACAAAGCTTTGCCGCTCGCGCCGAACCCTCGCCCGGGCGTACCGGGAGAGGGGACACCAGGCTGCACCGCGCCACATGCGATCGCCGCCTGGGATTTGCCGTTTCTGACACACGCAGCCGTCTGGCGTACATTGGGGACACACGGGAGGCGACGACATGCCCTCTGGGAAAATCGCAGGACGCCTGGTGATCCGATCGCTGTGCGTGCTTGCGCTCGCGTCCGGCGTCGGGTGCCAGCCGCACGCCCGGTCGCTGGAGCCCGAGCCCGAAATGCCCGCCACGACGCGCCCGGCGGATGCGCCGTTTACGATCTCCCCGCTTCGCGTGCAGACGATCGGCCCGATGAGTTACTGCTACGTCCCCGTGCGAACCAGCTTTCAGGAGCTGCCGCAAACGTCTTCGCGCGCGGTGGCCGCCATGCGGAAGGCGGCCGCGGCCCGGATCAGTTTCACCGGCCCATGCCTCTTCGTCTATCACGATCCCGGCGAAAACCCGGCCCAGCCCTTCGACATGGAAATCGGCTACCCCGTCGCCGACAACTCCGCCGCCCCGGCGGGGCTTTCCGTCCGCAGACTCCCCGCGTTCCGCTGCGCCACCGTGACCTACCGCGGCCCCATGCGCCATCTGGACGACGCCTACGCGAAGCTGATCCCCCAGATCATCGCCGCCGGGTACATCCCATCGGACGAGACGCGCGAGAGTTACACGACCTGGGCCGGCCCCGACTCGGCGGGGAACGTGGTCCAAATCGAGGTGGGGATCCGCTAACGCCCAACGACCGCACCGTCGCAGCCACCATCGACAGCCTCGCCGAACTTTCGCTCCCCAGCCGTTTGCGACAAGCCTGCGTTGGAAATCCTGATCACTTTCTTCTCCCCGGCGAGATCTTTTTTCCCACCCTTCCCCGCACGGGTAGCAAGAGTTAACATTCCCGCATCTTCCGTCCAAGGAGCCTTCATGAAATCGATCACGATCGCGGCGTTGGCGTTGTTGCTTGCGAGCGTAGCGCCCGCGTTTGCCGCTGACGAGAAGACACCCGTGCCGGCGGAGAAGCGGGTGATCGAGTTGGGCGGGACCATCGAGAGCGTTCGCACCGGCGGCGCAGGCCGTTATCTGATCGTTCATCTGAAGGACGCCGACAAGCTTATTGTGGTGGACGTGGTGGCGGGCAAGACCCTCAAGCCGATTCCCGCGCCCGGCGATTTTCAGTTCGCAGCCAGCCGCGAGAAATTGCTGCTGGCCCTTAATGGGCAGCGGGTCATCCAGCGGTGGGACCTGGCGACGCAGACGCGCGAGAAGACCGCCCTCCTCACCGACGACAGGCCCGTCAAGCTCGTCTCCATGGGCGATGCCGGCGACGGCCCGCTGGCGCTATGGTGCGGCGGGAAGGTCGATTTCATCGACGTCGCCACGCTCAAGCCGCTCAAAGTCAGCGGGACCGTCGTTGACCAGGGGGCGAGCGTCAGCCTCTGGCCCTCGGCGGATGGGCGGACCTTCGCGGCCTACGGGTGGACGAGCGGACAAATCCAATTGATGCGCCTCGGCCGCGTGAAGGGCGCGGGCGTCACCTGCGTTACCACCGCTTCCAACGCGTGGGTCACCTACAACGCGGCATGGGGCTTTCCCAATCCCGACGGCTCACTGCTCATCCGCAATGACGGTGAAACGGGCGTGTTGGCCGAGGGAATGACGCCGCTCGACACCACGCAATTCAAAGGCGCGATCCTCTACCCGACGGAAGACGTGCGTTTCCTGCTGGCGCTGCGCCGCACCAATCCGTACGCGGCGGCGGGGAACATCGTGAGCATCGTGTCGGCCGCCGACCGGCAGGTCCTCTTTACCGTTCGCGAGATGGAACCGGTGACCGGGGGAGGGATCGGTACGGTGATCGGCCGCCTCGGCAACGAGTCGCGCGTCCGTTACCTGCCGGGGCAAAAGCTGATCGTGTGCATCCCCGATTCGGATGACCGGATCGTCATCCACCCGTTCGATCTCCCCGGATCGCTCCAGGGCACGGGCGCGGATTACCTGTTCGTCATCTCGGTGCCGCCCGGCCGGGTGCCGGCGGACTCGACGCTGGAATATCAGGTTCAGACCCTCGCTAGCGCAAAGAAATTGAAATATGCCTTGAGTGACGGCCCCAAGGGAATGACCCTGTCGAACGACGGCAAATTGCAATGGAAGGCTGCGATGCCGGAAGACCGGGGGAAGGCGCACGCGCTGATCACCGTCGCGGATGATTCCGGCCAGGAAGCCGTCCAGCGGCTGGACCTGCAGGTGACGCCGGCATCGGACGAGGTGGCGAGCACCGCACAACCCGAGCTTCCCGCCGCGGAAAAGTCCCTTCCGCCGCAACCCGCTCCGACTGACGCGGCGGCGCCTGCCCCGTCCACGAAGAAACCAGCCTCGCCTGACTCGCAAGCTAAGAAACCGGCCACACCGGCAGCCCGTGCAATCGCCCGCGGCATTGCGCTGGCCGGTGAAAATCCTTTCGTGACCACAGGCTTCGGCGGGAAATCGATGCTCGTCCTGGAGGGAGACCACCTCCGCCGGCTCGGGCCCGACGGCTCGACGGTGATCCAGACCATGACGCTGCCGCACGCCTGCGAGTGGATCGGCGAACGCAAGGACTATTTCGTCGCCCTTTCCAACGAAACCAAGTCGCTGGACATCCTCGACAGCAAGACGCTCAAGGTTCGCCGAAGCGTGCAAATGGATTACATGCGCCGCAACGATTTGGCATTGAATCCCACTAAGCCAGTGAGCTACGTGGCCATCGACAAGCCCGCCGGCGGGGGCGAGGAAGGGTTCAGCCACCAAATCCTCGAGGTCAGCGAATCCACCGGCGAGGTGCGCGAGCCGGAGGATTTTGTCGGGACATTCCTCCGCGCCGCCCCCGATGGCAGCCGTCTGTATTGCGGCTACAAAGATATCTTCAAGAACGGCGAAGAACTGCTGATTAATCCGAATAACGTCAACGTGATTCCGAAGTACGGGAACATCGACGTACTGATGATCTACGACATTTCCGGGCGCTCGCCGCGGCTGGTGGCCCAGAAAAAAGACGCGGGCGCGAACGGCCAGGGGATCGCGGTATCGGCGGACGGCAAACGGGTAAGTTATCTTTCCTACGTCGGCTACCCGCTCTACTCGAACAACATCGCCGCCTGGGACCCGGCGGACCTGACGCGGCGGCCCGTGAGCTACGGAACCAAGGACCATCACGCCGACTGCAGGCGCCTTTCGTTTCACCCGGTCCTGCCCATCGCCGCCTCCCCCGCCCAGGGCGGCGCCGCCTGCTTCAACCGTGAAAGCGGCGACCCCGAGCCCGACCGGCTCGACCTGCACGAAGTGGCCGCCGACCTGAAGGTCATCAACGCCTGGTTCTCCCCCGACGGCACGGCGATGCTGCTCGATTGCCAGGGCACGGACCAGTTTTATCTGCTGCCGGTCAAGCTGAAGTTGACCGCCGCGGAATTGGAGCAACTCAAGTCCCCCCCACCGCCCCCGATCCAGGCCGCGCCGCCGCCCGCTGTTCCCCGCGAACCCGACCGGCGCGCGTAACGGGCCGCGGACCGGCGCAGTGGAGGGAAACGGGGGACGGGGAGAGAAACGGGGCCGCGACTTGCTGCTCTGAAAATAAGCCGGAAACCGCCCTTAGAACTCAAACAATGCGGATGAGCCCGGCTGCCCTTTTCATTCTCTCAGGGTGGGGCGCAGCCGCATGACGACTCTGTCTCAACCCTTCCCCTTTTGCGCTCAAGTGCCGGGTGCGCGGACTGGGGAAGGTGTACCCGGATAAGGACGACGTGACGCGGGCGATCGGGTGCGTCGGGAAGATGAAGGGGCTTCCCGTCCCCGTTTCGCTTCCCGGGGAGCGCGGCGCACGCGCCACCGTGGAATCCCTGGGGCGCATCGGTGCGAAAGTTACTCGGGCAAGGCCGAGCCCTTTCCCGACACTTCGCGGATCTCGATGCTGTAAAATGACGTGGACGACATGTGCGACCCGATGCCCACGGCACCCTTGTCGGGCAGACCGTACCACAAGCCCGTGTCGAGGAGCCGGCCTTCGTCGCTTTCCTCGAGGATGAGCCGGTCGTCGAGGAAGAACTGAACCGCGCCACGACGAACTTTGATCAATGACGTCGCCTTGTGGCCGTTGGCCACCTGGAATTGCCGATCGATGTCCTTGTCATTGAGGGCGAACCTGGACGTTTTCCACCCGATGTTCCAAAGGATTTCCTTGCCCTGGCGCGAGGCGAACTGCACGACCGGCGCGCCGCCGTCGTTCCTCGAAAAGACAATGCGATAGTCATATTCCTCGGGCGGGAGATAGGGAATCTGGATTCGCGCCCCCAGTGAGTTGTCCGACGTCAGCACCCCCTTCTCGAGCTTCCACTTCCCGGCCTTGACGTGCTTCGTCAGGTCGATCATGGGCGCGAGATCGACCCATGCCCCGGCTATCGCCTCGCCCGAATGCGCCTTGCCGGCGATAGGGGCGGCCGACTTGGCCGCTTCGGCAATTCGCTTCTCGACCTTCGCCTTGGGGAGCCCGTCGAGGCCCGGGACCGACTCCTTGTACCACGCAACCGCGTGGGCCTGAACGGCGGCCTTGACCGACCCGGTCGAAGCCTGGGCCAAATCCCACCATGCATCCCCCAACGAAGCCTGCGCATCCGCGGAGTCCGCGCCGGCCAACTCTTTCATCGCCAGCGCCCGTAACGCCCCGTCGCTCCCGCGCGACAACGCTGCCACGCCGGCCTTCCAATCATTGCGGTAGAAGCAGAGGTATTTGCCTACTTCAAAATTCGCCGCCGGGTCGTCGGGCGTGGTCTTGAGCTTCTCGACCTGCCGAGCCACCTTCTCCCCCGCATCGCGTGCGGCGGCCAGGTCGCGCTGCCGCTGTTGAACCTCCGCGCGGAGCGCCGCGTTCGAGCCGGCTATGGGGAGAAGGGTCGAGCAGACGCGTGCGGCTGCGGCGAAGTTCTCGGCCCGGGCCAACTGGTCGACCAGGGCCAATCCCGCCGTGACGTTGTCGGTTGCGAGTTCAGCGGGGGCGGCCCTGCTCCCCAGCTTTGCCGCCGTCTCGGCCTTCAGGGCCAGTCGGTCGACGTCGAACCCGTCGGCCATCCGGTCGCCCGCCGTGAACGCCAGCGGCAGATTCGCCGCCTCGGTCCCCGCGTCCACCGCGGCCGCGAGCAGGACGAATTGATCGGCCGGACGAGCGCCCGATTTCTCCGCCTGTGCCAGCAGGGCCTCGGTCAGCTTCCTGCGGCCCGCGATCGAGCGGTCGGCGAGTTGCTCGGCGAACACTTCCTTCAGTACCTTGCGCACCGCGGCCTGCTCCGCCTTGCCCGGGACCTCGCGACGGGCAGCCGGGGCGGACGACGGCGCGGACACCGGCTCGCTGGGCGTATCGGTTTTTGGCGGATCGACCTTTGGCGGGTTGCTCGCCGGCGGCGTCACCGGCTCGGAAGGTGATGGCTTTCGCGGCTCGCTCGCCTTGGGCGGTGTCCAGTCATCATCGAAGATGCCCTTTGGGCCGGCGGCCGGTGCGGAAGCTGCAATCCATAGGGCCGCCGCGACGAGGCAAAGGCGTGGTGCAAGCCGCATGGGGAAACCTTCCATTGAATGGGACAGGCCGAATGGTATCAAAAGCTTGGTCCGCGATCACGTGTTGATTCGCCGCCGGGGGGCGCGAGGCATGGACGCCATCCTATCCCGCGTTTGTCCTTTCATGCGCTGGCCGAGTAGCAAGGCGGATCTCATCGTGTCGTTCGACTGAAGCAACGGTGAGCCTTTTGCGCTCGCAGTGGAACACTTCGAGGAAGTGAAACGGGGGCGGGGCCTTCATTCGCCGCTTACCCTGTCTCATGGGCGGAGGCTTTTCCCCTGGCCGGTGACTTCGATCACTTCAGCCAAGTCGCACTTAATTCTGCAATCCAGTTGCAGGAGCCCGAGCACATTGCCATGGCGGAGGCTCCAATCGC
>JAQGHP010000071.1 GCA_028288775.1 Phycisphaerales bacterium
CCGGCGAAATGGATTTGCGGGCAGTGGAGGCGATGGCCGGCGCGCTGGAGGGGTCGGGTAAGCCGCTCGTCATAACGTCCGGAACCGCAATAGCCGCCCTGGCCGCGCCTGGCCGCATGAGCACGGAAAGTGATGCGCTTGAGAGCGCGGCGATACCCCGTGTCGCCTCGGAAATGGCGGCAGTGGAGGCCGCGGGTCGCGGAGTGCGCGCCAGCTTCGTGCGGCTGTCGCCTACCGTCCACGGCGCGGGCGACCATGGCTTTGTGCCCATGCTGATCGGCATCGCCCGCCGCACGGGCTTTTCCGCCTTCGTCGGCGACGGCGCGAACCGGTGGCCCGCGGTACATCGGCTGGACGCCGCACGGCTCTTTCGGCTCGCGCTCGAGAAGGCGTCGCCCGGGGCACGCCTGCACGGCGTAGCCGAAGAGGGCGTACCGATGCGCGCGATTGCCCAGGCGATCGGCGCGGGGCTGGGCGTCCCCGTCCGGAGCCTCACCGAAGACGAAGCGGCAGCCCATTTCGGTTGGTTCGGGCGCTTCGTCGCGATCGACAACCCGACGTCCAGCGCCATGACCCGCAATGCGCTGGGATGGCGCCCTCAGGGACCGGAGCTTTTGACGGACATGAAAGAAGGCGGATACTTTTCGTGATGCATGAATGTAAATCGCGTGCGTGGTCCCCGCCGAGAGGTCCGCATGCCCCCCGCTGACACCCCCCTCACCCTCGATCGGATCCTGGCCGCGGCCGAGGACGTTATCCGCCGCCATGGTCCGGACAAGGCGACTGTGGTGGACGTCGCTCGGGCGCTGGGCGTGAGCCACGCGGCGGTTTACCGGCATGTGGCGACCACGGCCGAGTTGCGCGATTTGGTCGTCGGAAGGTGGGTGGAGACGACCATGCCCCCGCTGCGGGCTATCGCCGCCGGGGCGGGTACCGCTCCGCAGCGGTTGCGGCGGCTGATCGATGCGCTGATCGCGGTCAAACGTCGCCGGGCCGCGGATGACCCGGAGCTGTTCGCCGCGTATCGGACGCTGGCGCAGGGGGCGGAATCTGTGGTCACCGCGCACGTCGAGGAGTTGATCGAGGTGACGGCGGCAGTCATCCGCTCGGGCGTGAAGGAACGCACGTTCCGCAGTGTGGATCCCATCGCCGCCGGGCGGTCGGTGCTGATCGCCACGTCCAAGTTCCACCACCCGATCCACGCCGCGGAGTGGGCGGACCCGAATATCGACGCGGCGTACAACGACGTGTGGCAGTTGCTGATGGACGGACTTGGCGTCGCGAAGCGCCGGGGATAGGAAGGCGGGCCGGCCTGCGACGGCGTCTTCGAACGGCAGCGATCGGTGATGGCCGCGAGTGACGGGCGGGAAATAAAACCAGGCGCGGGCACTTATGCCCGCGCCTGGAATGTCAGATCAGGATCCCGATCTTATTTCGGAGCGGAACCGTTCGTGCCAGGGGCGTTGCCAACGCCTGTGCCGTTGCCGTTGGGCTGGTCTACGTCAGTCGCCGCACCCTTGGCGGGGGCGGGGTCGCCGGGCAGATGGGCGCCGGCGGGCTGGGCGTCGCGGTCTCGGTGGCTCACCTCGGCGATGGCCATCAACACATGCTGCGAAACCAGGCGTTCGCCCTGGTTCGCATCCGCGGGCCACTGGTCCTTCGCATCGAGCACTTCCTGCAAATGCTTCTGCAGCGCGGATGCGAGGCGCTGCTGGTCAACGGGGCCGTGGGAGGCGAAGCGGTATGTGCCCGGGCCGGTGCGCAGCAGATGCAGCTTGACGGCCTTGGCGTCGCCGACAGCGGGGACGTTTACCTTCGTCTCTTCGTTGATATTGATATTGCCCGCGGCGGCGTCGGTGTTTCGCGTGTTGTCGGGCGTGATCGGACGGCCCGCCGCGTCTTTCGAGGCGTTTGCGCCGTCGCGGACCGAGGTGTCGCCGTTGACGCCCTGTACGCCGGATTTCCCGGGCTGGACGGTTGCGCCGTCATTGCCGCTGCCGCGTTCCACGCCCGAGGCGGGCTGGGCCTGGCCACCCATCACGATGTCGTTGGCGGTAATGTCGGAGTAAACGACCTGCCCGTCGGTGATGCGCGGGTCCTTCCCGTATTTGGCCTTCCACGCCTGATTGAATTGATCCACCGTGTTGTCGAGGGCTTCGTTCTTGGTCGCATCATTGTTGTTGCGGGCGGTGTCCGCGCCGGCGGGTTGACCGGTGCCGGTCGGGCTCGGTCGCTCGATCGTGGCGGCACGCTGGCCGCTGGGCGTGGCCGGTCGGGGGTCGCTGGCCGCACCGCTGCGATTGGTGGCGTCCCGGTCCGCACGAGCGGGCTGATCGTCACGCGCGCCATTGTTCTTGTTAATAGTCGAGGCGTTCGCGCCGCTGCTGTCGACAAACAGGTTGTCAAGCTGGCTTAACCCACCCTTCATGACCGCGGCATCGGTGGCTTGGGCGAAAAGGTCCTGCACGCCCTTCACCTGCATGGCCTGATGCCGATCTCCCGAGGTGGCGTCCGCGTTCGCATGCGACGCATCACCCGTTCGGGGGATCCCCGCAGGCTGATCGGCCGGGTCGGCGGCACGGGTGAGACGGGCCATTGGATCGGCAAGACCAAGGCCGGTGACGGCAAGAATTGCGCTGGTGAGCAGGGCATTACGTTTACGCATGGAGCACTCCTTCGCGAAGAATTTCATACACTTTGGCGACAGACTTTCCGCCGCCCTTCACCGTGCCCTTCTACGCAAAGCTCGCGCCCGCCCCCGGCTTTCCCGCCGGGAATAGTCGAGAATTCCCGTATACGGGCCTTCCGGGATGGATTACAGGTTCGTGCCGCAGTCGCGTCCGCCGCGGACGAACAAAGGCCGCGGCAGGTTTGTCCCACCGCGGCCCGCGGTCATACCAAATTGACCGATGGCCTTATCCACCACTTCGAGTCATCTACACATTCAAAAACCGAATCGCATCTGCCACGACGTGTGGTCGGTGATCCCATCGGTGCGAATATGTACGTAGCCGCCCGCGCCGGCGTCGAAGGTGAAAGTCCCCAACAGGACCCGCGAGGTTGGCGGAAGCTCCGCCCTTTGCCCTTTTCCCGCGGCTATCCTACGCTCTGCGGCATGAGCGACATCAAAATCGGGTTGATCGGCGGGAGCGGGTTGGGCGAGGCGCTGGGGTCGCAGGAAGCCGGCACGCGACACGAAGTGCAGACACCCTTCGGTCCCCCCAGCGATGCGATTCTCGAAACGAATTGGGGCGGCGTACCCGTGTTCGTCCTCTCGCGACACGGGCCGGGACACCTTTTCAACCCCAGCCAGGTTCCTTACCGCGCAAATATCTTCGCGCTCAAAAAGCTCGGCGTGACGCACATCATCGCTTCCGGCGCCGTCGGGTCGCTCCGCGAGCAATTCCGCCCGCGCGATCTCGTGATCCCCGACCAAATTATCGACAAGACCTGTAAGCGTGCCGCCACCTTCTTCGACTATGCCGCGGTGCATGTGGAATTCGCGGAACCCTTTTGCCCGGTGCTGCGTCGGATATTGGCGGAGGCGGGGGAGGAGGACGCGGGGACGCGGGGACGCGGGGACGCGGAGACGACACAAGAGACGCCGGTGGTCAATCGCGAATCTAATAACGACGGTGGGCAGGCGGCTGACGCCGCTGGGTCTCCCTCCCCGCGTCCCCCCGTCTCCGCGTCCCCGCGTCCTTCTCTCCCCGCCTTCACCACGCACTCCCGCGGCTGCTACGTCGCGATGGAAGGCCCGGCATTTTCCACTCGCGCCGAAAGCCTGATGCACCGCCTTTGGGGCGGCGACCTCATCGGTATGACTGCCATGCCCGAGGCCAAGCTCGCGCGGGAGGCGGAAATTCCGTACGCCCTCGTCGCACTAGTCACGGATTACGACTGCTGGCGGAAGGCCGCGCCCGCCAACCCCGGCTCAGCCGCCCCCGCTGCCCAGCAGGCGGACCCGGCGGAGTTGCTCAAGGAGATCATTGCGAATCTCCAGGCCGCGTCGGACAATGGCATCGCCCTGATGCGCCGGGCCGTGGAACGCATCGCCCGCGAGCCGCAAGCCCTCGCCGCCTGCCCGGCGCGGGACGCGCTTACGCTGGCGATCTGGTCCGACAAGGCCCGCATCCCAAGGGAACAAGTGGAACTCCTCGCCCCGTTGTGGATGAGGTATTTTGAAGGTTTGTAGAAACTGGGTATTAAGCCCGCCTCTTAAAGGTAGTAAGCCGGATGGTGATCGGCGTTTGAAACGTGAAACGTGAAACGTGATAAATGCGTCGGACCGCCGTGTCTTCTCACGTTTCACGTTTCAAACTCCAAGTTTCAGGCCGCGATTTTGGCGCAAACGATGTTCGACGTTCCAGAACCCGGGGATCTCTCATGACCTCTTCCCGAATGAAGCAATTCGCCTCGCGGACCGTTCGTGTGCTGGCGCTCGCCGCGGCGGGGGTGTTGCCCGTGCAATCGGGCGCTCCGCTGCGCGCGCAGGTGCCGGCCCAGCCGCCGCAGCCGCAGCCGCCGCAACAAGTTCAGAAGGAAGTGGCGGGCGGGATCAATGGCGACAATTTCTACGGCAAGGAGCCGACCGAAGGCGTGTACGTCCGCGACTCGGCGGGGGCGGTCGAGAAGCTGGCCTTGGCGCAGAAAATGGAGCGCCTGAAGGAGTGGAGCAAGTCCGCCGACCTCTATCAGGAAGTCATCACCAAGTACGCCGATCGCGTCGTGCCTTCCGGGCTCGACAGCGACAAGAAGATCAATCAGTACACGAGCATCACCTTCGGCGTCCAGGAAAAGCTGGCGAAGTGGCCGACGGAAGGGCTTGATGTGTACCGCGCCCGCTTCGAGACCCCCGCCGCGGCCATGTTGGAAAACGCCCGCCCCGACGACGCCGCGATTCTCAATAAAATCTATTCCGTCTACTTCGTCACCGACTCGGGCAAGCTGGCCGCGATCCGCCTGATCGATCTGTACCTCGAACGCGGCGAATTCCCCGCCGCCGCATGGCTGGGCGACCGCCTGCTCACATTGCACCCGGGGCTCGTCACCGAGCGGCCGGGCGTCCAGTACCGCACCGCCCTTGCGTATTACTACGCCGGAAACCAAGCCCGCGCCAACGAGCGCCTCGGGCAACTCAAGGCGCAGTTCGCCAACGAACGCGGCACCGTCCGCGGCAAGGACGTCGTGCTGGCCGAATCTCTGGAGCAGGAGACCAAGGCGGCCGTGGCGGGGGCCGCGTTCGCCTCGTCCGATTCGTGGCCGATCTACGGCGGCGACGCCTCGCGCGGCCGCGTCTCTTCGGCGGGTGGAAAGCCGGGGGCACGCCTGTACGGCATCCCCCTCTCCAAGCCGTCATGGCCCCTCCTGAACCGGCAACAGAAACAGCTCCTCGAGCAGCAACTAAAGCACGCCGTCGAGGAAGGCCAGACGCTTGGCATCATGCCCGTCACCGACCGCGGCGAACTGTTCTTTCACGACGGCCAGCGCGCCTACGGCGTAAGCCTCGAGAGCGGCGTTCCCCTGCCTGGCTGGGCGCAGAGCTATCCCAGCGGCGCATACGCGCTGCAAAACTTCTCCGGCTCCCCGCGGGCGCGCGAGCTCACCTGCACCCTCACCGACCACGAGATGCTCGCCATCATGGGCCAGGCCGACCGCACGGCGCAGATGGTCGTCGGCGGGACCGCGCAATCCGAGGCCCGGCTGGTCTGCCTTGACCGCGAAAGCGGCCGCGAGAAATGGGTCGCCACGCTCGCCGCCCTCCCCGAGGAGGCGAAGGAACAGCGCACGCTCCACATGGGCGGCTCGCCGCTGGTGGTGGGCGAGAATGTGCTGGTCATCGGCCGGGCCGGCAAGCAGGCCCAGTTTGAAGATTGCTACGTCCTGTGCTTCGACCTCTCCACCGGCAAGTACCGCTGGTCCACCTACATCGCCAGCGCCAGCGCCACCAACATGGCCTGGGGCATGAACGGCCCCGTGTCGATCAGCGAGAACACCTCGCACCTGGCCTACGCCAATGGCCGCGTGTACGTGCAAACCAACCTGGGCGCGCTCGCCGCGCTGGATGCGTACACCGGCGCGGTGGTCTGGCTCGACATCTACCCCACCGGCCGTCAGAACATGGACGCCCGGCAGGCGTTTAACCCCTTCGTCGCCGCCAACCAGATCCAGGAGCCGCCGCACAAGCCCTGGGCGTACAACCCCGTTATGGTGCAGGAGGGCGTCGTCTTCAGCCTGCCCACCGAAGGCCACCACCTGTTCATCTACGACGCGGGGACCGGCGCGGAGATCAAGCGCATCGATCTGCGGGAACTGGAAAACGGCTCGCGCAACCCCGATGGCGGCTCCGACACCCTTCACGACCTCGACACGCTCGTGGGCGTTATCGGCGATCAGCTCATCCTGTCAGGCGAAAAAGGCCTGATCATGCTCAATTGGAAGAAGTATGATCGCGACCGCTTCGATCCCTATAAGGACGACAAGATCACCACCTGGATCGAAGGGATGGACGCGCCCATCCGCGGCCGCCCGTTCCTCACCGCCGATTCCATTTTCGTCCCCTGCGAAAACCGCCTCTACCGCGTGCTCCTGAAGACGGGCTCGGCGGCGAAAGACCGCGGCTCCTACCCGATGTTCCCGCACACCTGGGAAAAACCCGAGGGGCCGGGCAACGTGCTCGTGACCAGCGACCACGTGGTGATCGCCGGCGCGGACCACGTCAACGTCTACACCGATCTCACGCTCGCCAAGGCCAAGCTCGATCGCGAGCTCGCCGCCGCACCCAATGATGCGCAGCCGCGTCTGCGCTACGCCGAGGTCGTCTTCGTCGCCGGCGACCCCGAAGCCGCCCTCACGAAGCTCGATGAAGCGACGATGCTTCTGGGCGGGCTGAACGCGATCCAACCGGGCGCGGGGCGCGACCGGCTGCTAAACGACTCGCTGAACTTCGCGGAGAATCTCGCCAAGGATTCGACCGATTCCCGGCATGATCTCATCGCAAAGTTCTACGACCGCGCCGCGGCTGCCGCGAGCACGCCCGTGCAACAGGTGCATTACCGCCTGAGCCGTGCGAAGTACGATGAGGGCATCAAGGACCCCCCCGGCGCGGTGAAGCTGTATCAGGAGATTCTCTCCGATTCGCAGATGCGCCCCGTCCCGCAAGTGGACGAAACATCCGGCGCTCCCACGCAGGCGGATGCCGTCGCCGAGAAGCGGATCGCCGATCTGATCAAGGACAAGCCCTCGCTCTATGAGCCCTACCAACAGGCCGCCGCCACGGCGTTGCAGGAGGCGCAGGCCGCGAAGGAAGATGCCGCGGGCAAGCTGCTGGCCGTCGCCCGGACATACCCCAACTCGACGCTGGCCGGCAAGGCGATGGTCGCCGCCGCGGATGCCTACGAAACCGCCGGCAACCCCCGGCAGGCGGTGCGCGTGCTGCGCGACACGTGGTTCAAATACCCCGATAGTCCGGACAAGCAGCGGGTGCTCGAATCCGTAGCCCGCAATTATCTGTTGATGGCCGCCGCCCCGCGCACGGGTGCGGGTGACCTGGGGCCGATCGACAACATGGAGGCCGCCGCCGCCGCCCTCGCCCGATCCAGCGCGCTGGCGTCGGACGCGAAGCTCGAGCGCGTCCTCAAGCTCCGTGACGGCACTGAGATTGCCGCGGGCACGCCCGTGGCGCAGGCGCTGGATGCCGTCCGCAAGTTCCGCGGGCAGGAGGCTTCGCGGTCGCTGCCTGATTTCCACATACCAAAGCCCCCACCCCGCGTGCCGGGCGTGCGCCGGCAGTGGCCCGTCCCGTTCCAGCCGCAGGACGCGAATGCGCTCGTCGTATCGGACATCAAGGCGCTGGTCGTGCCGCTCCGCGACTTCTCCCGCGCCGACCGCGTGGTGACCTGGACGGCTGGCGAGGCAATCGCGGTCTTCCCCGCCGGTCAGGCCAAGCCCATCGCCACGGGCAAGATGCTCACGGACGCCCCAACGCGCTGCGCTTGGGTCGGCGACACGCTGCTTGCCTGGGGCGGCGGGCAGATCGCCAGCCTCAACGCCGACAACGGCCAGCCGGGCTGGAAGCTCGCCCTGAAGGAACTGCCGTCCATTGAGGTCGCCCGCCTCGGGGACGGCGCGCAGGCCATCGCCGCCGACCCGCAGTTCAACGGCATGAACGGCAACATCAATCCCGCCTTCATCCGCCAGGGTCGCGGGCGCATGATGTTCGCGGCCCAGCCCGTCGCGGTCGCCGCTCCCGCGCCGGCCCGCTTGCCCGCCGGGGAGCAGATCACCGACGTGCGCCCCGTGGGCGACCATGTGCTCGTCAGCACCAGCACGGGCCGCGTGCTCGCCGTCGAGCTTTCCACGGGCAAGATCGCGTGGCAGACGCGCCTTTCCGACCGTCCGGTGGACCGCCTTGCCGCCAACGAGGATTTCACCGTCGTGCGCGTGAGCGACGAGGGGACCGTGCGCATCGCCGCCTTCGACACCGCCACGGGCCAGCTCCGCAGCACGCATAGCTGGGTGCTGCAAAACGGGATGGTGCCCGTGAACATGGCGCTGGCCGCGGACGGCACGCTCGTCTACACCATGCCCGACCGCCTGTGCCTCAAGGACCTCTATAAACCCTGGGGCGACGCGCCGGAGAAGGAAGTGCAGGCCAACGCCGGCCTCCCGCCTTTCGGCGGCGCGACGCAGCCCGACCAGTTGCTCATCTCCGAAGGGCGCATCCTCGCCCTGGCCGACAACGGCTCGGAGAAATACGTCCGTGTCCACTCGCTCGAGACCGGCCAGCCCGTCCCGTTGCGCTACCGCTCCCCGCAGGGCGATCAGGACGTGGACCGCATTCTCAGCGCCGGCAAAAGCTGGAGCGTAAGCCTGCGCGTCGTCGGCCCGCACCTGTATGTGGTCGGCCCCGAGGCGGCCATCAGCTACAACCTCGACCGCCCCGCGGAAACGTGGACGAGCACCGTTGACCCGCCCTTGAACGGCGGCGACGTCTTCATCGGCCAGGACTTCCTCGTGCTGCTCGACCAGGCGCCCGACGACACCGACAACCCCGCCGGCCCCCCCGCGCCCCAACCCGCCGCCCAGCCCGGCGTAGTGCCCGTCCCGCAACCCGGCCTCGTCCCCCCGCCCCCCGTTCCGATTCAGCCGGTCAATCCCCCCGTTGCGGCGGATGTCCCGCCCGCCACGCAATACCGCCTGCAGGTTTTCGGCCGCTACCCCGTCTCCGAAACCAACCCCGTCGAGAGCGGCCGCCTCGACTTCGTCCAAAAAGTCACCAACCCCGCCGGCATCAACCCCACGTGGCAAGCCACCGACGGCGGCTTCTACTACCTGACCACCGACAACAAGCTGCACATGCTGCAAGGAAGCAAGAAGTGAGTGGGGGCGGAAGAGGAGCCAGTAGCCAGGAGCCAGGAGCCAGGAGAATCGAATACAAAATGCAAAATGCAAAAGTCAAAATGAAAGATGGCGATTTACCCTCACCGCGTAGCGGTCGGACCGAAGGTCCACCCTCCCGCCGCTCCTCATTTTGACTTTTGTATATTGCATTCCCCTTCTGGCTCCTGGCTTGGCTCCTTTCCCCCGGCCCTCCCATCCAACCGATCTCGACGCTATCCTTCCCGCTAGATGTCCGTCACCTTCGTCATCGGCCGGTCGGGAAGCGGGAAGACATTCCGCTGCTTTGAGTCCATCGTGACGGAACTCCGCGCGCGGCCGCTGGGCCCGCCGATTTACTTTCTCCTTCCCCGACAGGCCACCTTCACCGCCGAGCGGGAACTCACCTGCGCCTCCGGCCTGCCGGGCTTTTGCCGCGCGCGGGTGGTGTCGTTCGAGCAGCTCGGCGGCGACATCTTCGCCGAGTGCGGCGGCGCGGCCGTGCCCGAGATCACGCCCCTGGGCCGCCAAATGATTCTCGGCCACCTGCTGCGCCGCCACGCCGGGCAGCTCGTCTTCTTCAAGAGCGTTGCCCGCCTGCCCGGCCTTGCCGCCGAGCTGGATCTCACGTTTGCCGAGATCGAGCGGGCCGGAAAATCCGCCGAGGATCTCGCGGCCCTGCTCGACGACCTCTCCCACTCCGGCCCGATCGACGCGGACGGCCTTTCCCTGCAAGCCAAGCTGCGGGATATCCACCTGCTCTACGCCGCCTACACCCAATACCT
>JAQGHP010000073.1 GCA_028288775.1 Phycisphaerales bacterium
GCCCATTTGAAGTAGGTTCGGCTCTGCGGAACGTTCCTTACGGTAGGACGCCGGAATGTTCGGCAGAGCCGAACCTACGAGTCCAATCGGATTTCCCGCTGCTGTTCGCTCGACTGGTAGATCGCGCCAAGAAGCTGCATGACCGTGCGGCCCTGCTGAGCCGAGGGCATCGGCTCGCGGCGGTTTTCGATGCAATCCGCGACGTGTTGCATCTCGTCGAGGAAGTAGTCGTTGGACGCGTAGTACAGCCGCGTGTCGGAGATTTGGCCGAATTCCTCGGCGTACAGCCACGGCTCTTCCAGCCCCTTAAGCTCGACGCCGCCTTGCTCACCCATGAGGCGGAGGCCGGAGTCGGGCTGCGTGAATTCGATGTTGAGCGCCCACGACACGTTGAGCTGAAGCGTCGCGCCGCCTTCAAAGCGGATGGTGGCCAGCGCGTAATCGTCGACGTCCTTCTTTCCTTCGCCCTGCGGCTTTCCCCACATGCTCAGGTAGCGGTACTCGGCGAGGTTCTTCCAGACGTTGTACGTCATGCCCGAGACCGCGACGGGTTTTGGGAAGCCCATGAGATACAGGGAGAGGTCGAGCAGGTGTACGCCGACGTCGATCAGCGCGCCGCCGCCCGATTGGCTCTTGGTGGTGAACCATCCGCCGAACCCGGGGATGCCGCGTCGGCGGTACATGTAGGCCTGGCCGGAATAAATCTTGCCACAGCGGCCGGCGTCGAGCGCGCCCTTGATCGCCTGCACCGCGCCGCGAAAGCGGTTGACCATCCCCATCTGCACGAGCCTGCCGCTCTTCTTCATGGCGGCAATAATCGCGTCGCTCTCCGCCACGCTCATCGCCATCGGCTTTTCCAGGAAAACATGCTTGCCGGCCTCCAGCGCCGCGACGGCATGCTCGGCATGAAACTTGTTGGGCGTGGCGACGACGATCCCCGCAATGTCTTTATCAGCGAGCAGCGGGCGGTAATCGTCGTAAGCCTTGTTGACACCGAAGTCCTTCACCGCCGCCTCGCCCGCGGCCGGGTTGATGTCCGCCGCCCCGGCGAGATTCAGCCCGAGCTGCCGGGCGCTTTTCAAATGAACGCGGCCGATGTTTCCTGCGCCGATAAAGCCGATGGTAACTGGCATAAAAACGAGATCCTTGTTGCTTGTGTTGCGGGCGGATTATCCGAAGTGAAAGTGGGATTTGCAATTTGACGCCCGCCGATGGTTGTGGCACGGGTTTCCAAACCATGGTTCCAGTACTGCGGAACAATTGAAAACCCGGGGCACGAATCGGCTGGCACAATTTGCGACTCGGCCACAACGGTATGATAGAATGCCTGGTGAGGTAGACCATGACCACTTCCACTTGGAAAGCTACGCAGACGGAAGACGCCTCGCACGAGGGCAAGGACCATCCCGGCCGCAGAATGACCGAGGATGAGTTCGTCGCTTGGGCTGATGCCAAGACGCGGGCGGAGTGGGTTGACGGCGAGGTGATCGTTATGCCCCCGGTAAGCAGCGGTCACGACGATCTGGGGTTCTGGCTTCGAAGCGTTGTCCAGGACTTTGTCGAACACCATGGCCTTGGCCGCGTGAAGGGGCCGGAGTTCATGGTGCGTCTGCCAAGGCAGCGGCGCAGGCGGCTGCCCGACGTCCTCTTCGTCGAAAAGGCCCGCGAGGAGATCATCCTTGAGAATCATGTCGAGGGCGCGCCGGATCTCATCATGGAAGTGGTATCGCCCGACAGCGTTGACCGCGATTGGCGCGAAAAATTTCAGGAATATGAGAAGGCGGGGGTCTGCGAGTATTGGCTGATCGATCTGGTCGGGCAGAAGATCGAAGCGTATTCCCTGGCGGACGGAAAGTTTCGCCGAATGCCTGATGTGGACGGCAGGGTACAATCGCAGGTCTTGAAAGGCTTCTTTCTTCTGAGCGAATGGGTAATCGGTCGTCAGCCCGCAAACCGCCGCGCGGCGCTGCGGGAGATGGGCATCCCTTAAGACAGTGCGAGCGATGGGCAAAACCTGAAGGGAGACACAATCAGGTTTCGCTAATCAGTGGTCCTACCGGTCTTCAATTCATCTCCCCCACATCCAGCTGATACTTCCGCATCTTTTTGTAAAGCGTCGTACGATTGATGTCGAGCTCGTCGGCGGTGGCCTGGCGGTTCCAGTCGTTGCGCTTGAGGGCCGCCTCGATGATCTTGCGCTCGGGGCCTTCCAGTGCGGTTTGCAGCGGCATCGCCTTGGCGTAGATCTCGTCTTCTTCCAGCCTTCCGCCGCTGGGGCGGGGGGTGTGGAACTGGATTGCCTCGGTGAGGTCCTCCAGGTCGATCTGCGGCCGGCGACAGAGGACGACCGCGCGCTCCACCGCATTCTCCAATTCGCGCACGTTGCCGGGCCAGTTGTAGCGCTGCATCGCGGCCATCGCGGAATCCGTGAACGCGACGATCTCGCGGCCGGTCTCCTTCGTGAATCGGCGGAGGAAGTGATTGGCCAGCAGCGGGATGTCTCCCAGCCGCTCGCGAAGGCCCGGCAGGCGGATGTACACCACGTTGATGCGGTAGTACAAATCCTGCCGGAACTTCTGCTCCGCCACGAGGGTGGCCAGTTCCACGTTGCTCGCGAGGATCACCCGCACGTCCACCGTCCGTGTCTCGCTGCTCCCCAGCGGCTCAAACGCCCGCTCCTGCAGCACGCGCAGCAGCTTCACCTGAAAGGCGGGGGAGGCGGAGTTGATCTCGTCGAGGAAAATCGTCCCGCCGTCCGCGGCCATGAAGCGGCCGGGCCGTTCCGCGACCGCCCCCGTGAACGCGCCCTTCGTATGCCCGAAAAGCTCCGCCTCCAGCAGCGTCTCCGGCAGCGCGCCACAGCTCACCTCCACAAACGGCTTATCACGCCGCGGCGAGCGATGATGAATCGCCCGCGCCAGCAGCGACTTGCCTGTCCCGCTTTCTCCGCTCATCAGCACGGTCGTGCGGCTATCGGTCACCGCCTCCGCCAAATCAAAAATCTTGAGCATCCGATGATCGTGCCCAACCACGTTTTCCAAGCCGAAGCGAAGATCGAGCTGCTGACGAAGCGTTTGGTTTTCGAAGAGGAGCGACTGCTGCCGCACGGCTTTCTCGACGACCACACGGATCTCTTCGTCGACGATCGGCTTGGTCAGGTAATCGAACGCGCCCATCTTGGTTGCCGCGACCGCGCCTTCGATGGAGCCGTAGCTGGTGATGACGATGACGACGACATGCGGATAACGCCGCCGGATGTCGCGCAGGAATTCCGCCGAGTTGATGCCCGGCTTGTTCACGTCCGCCAGCAACAGCTCAATCTGCTGTCTGTCGAGCAGTGCCATCG
>JAQGHP010000088.1 GCA_028288775.1 Phycisphaerales bacterium
CGCCCGCATTACCCAACCGCATTTGCCCCTGGAGCGGGAGCTTAGCTTCCGCGGAGAAATCATGCCCACAATTTTCTCTCGACGCCTCCTCATCGTCATCGGCCTTGCGGCCGCCCTCGCGTCTGTAACCGGCGCGACCGCGATGGCCGCTCCCGAAATCGTCGTCGGCGAGTACGGCTCGCTCACCGGCGGCACCGCCACCTTCGGCATCTCCACCGATGAAGGCGTCAAGCTCGCCCTCGACGAGATCAACGCCAAGGGGGGCATCGTCGGCCGGCCTGTGAGGCTCGTCGTCGAGGACGACCAATCCAAGCCCGAAGGCGCAGTCACCGCGGTGCAAAAGCTGCTCACACAGGACCGCGTGGTGGCGGTCATCGGCGAGGTCGCTTCCAGCCGGTCGATCGCGGCGGGGCCGCTCTGCCAGCGCGCCCGCATCCCCATGCTCTCCCCTTCCAGCACCAACCCCAAGGTCACGCAGATCGGCGATTACATTTTCCGCGCCTGCTTTATCGATCCCTTCCAGGGCGCCGCGATGGCCAACTTCGCCATGGGCGACCTGAAGCTCAAGAAGTTCGCCGTGCTGTACGACGTGAAGAACGACTACAGCGTCGGCCTCCGCGAGTTCTTCGAGAACACCGTGAAAAAGAACGGCGGCGCGATCATCGCCGACGAAAGCTACGGCGAAGGCGACATCGACTTCGGCGCCCAGCTCACCAAGATCCAAGCCACCAACCCGGATGCGATCTACGTCCCCGGCTATTACACCGAGCTGGGCCTCATCGCCCGCCAGGCACGCGAGCTGGGCATCAAGCAGCCCCTCATGGGCGGCGACGGTTGGGACAGCGACAAGACCGCCCAGGTCGGCGGCGATTCGGTGAACGGCTGCTACTTTACCAACCACTATTCACCCGATGAAAAGCGCCCGGAGGTGCAAGCGTTCGTCGCCGCCTACAGGAAAAAATACAATGGCAAGACGCCCGATTCGATGGCCATCCTCGGCTACGATTCGATGAACCTCATCGCGGATGCGATCACCCGCGCCGGCTCTGCCAAGCCCAAGGCGCTGCGCGACGCCCTTGCCGCGACGAAGGATTTCCACGGCGCCGGCGGCACCATCACCATCGACAAGGACCGCAACGCCCAGAAGCCGATCGTCGTGCTGAAGATCGAGGGAGGGAAGTTTACGTTCGTGACGAGCATTAAACCGTAGAGGGATTTGCGATTGCCGATTTGCGATTTGCGATTGGAAGAAAACGCAGCTCGCAGATCTCAAATTTAAGATTTCAGATTTCCCCGCTAAAATCGTAAATCGACCCGGCAACCGCGAATTTTCTTCGACCGCAAATCGACAATCGCAAATTCCTCCATGCACGTCTTCCTCCAACAGCTCATCAACGGCCTTTCGCTCGGGGCTATTTATGCGCTGATCGCGGTGGGGTACACGATGGTGTACGGCGTGCTGCGCCTCATCAACTTCGCCCACGGCGACGTCTTCATGGTCGGCGCGATGATGGGCCTCTACGTCGCCACCGGATCCTTTACCGTCTACGAAACCGTTCGAAACCACCCGCTGCTTTCTCTTCCCGTGGGGCTCATCGCGCTCGCGGTTCTGGCAGTCGTCATCGTCCTTCGGGTGATGCGGATCAAGGCGCACTGGGCGCTGGACGGGGCGGCCAAGGTCGTAGCCGCGGCGGCGATCTCGGCCCTGGTCATGGATCTGGGCGGGCGGCTCATTCACGCCAGCGGCGCGCCGAGTTGGCGGGCGTTTTTTATCACGATCGTCGCGGCCATGATCGTCTGCGGATGTCTGGGGTTTGTGATCGAGCTGGTGGCCTATCGCCCGCTGCGCAATCAGCCGCGGATCACGGCGCTGATCACGGCAATCGGCATTTCGATGTTCCTGGAGTTCGGCGGGCAGGGTGTTTTCGGTGCGACGCCGCAGCATTTCCCCGACGTCGCGCCGATCGCGCAGTCCTCGGAGCACGTCCCGGCGTGGCAGTTGCCACAGACGTTTCACGTGCTGGGTGTGACGGTCTCCTTCGCCTACACGCTGATTGTAGCCGTCACGCTCGTGCTGATGGCGGCCCTCACCTACGTCGTACGGTACACGCGCACGGGCATGGCGCTGCGGGCGGTCTCCTTCCGCTTCGACACGGCCGCGCTGATGGGAATTAACATCGACCGCATCGTCAGCTTCGCCTTCGTACTGGGCTCGATGCTGGCCGCGGCGGGTGGCGTGCTGGTGGCGGTGCGCTCGCCGAGCATCACGCCACTCATGGGGCTGATGCCGGGGATCAAGGCGTTCGTCGCCGCGGTGCTTGGGGGGATCGGGAACATCCCCGGCGCAGTGGCGGGCGGATTTTTGCTGGGGCTCGTTGAAGTGCTGGTGGCCGCGTATTTGCCGCAGGGCTCGCAGTACCGCGATGCGATCGCGTTCGTGATCCTCATCGCCATTCTTCTGGTCAAGCCCACGGGGCTCTTCGGACGCAATCTTGTTGAGAAAGTCTGATCCAATTTCCCTCTCCCCCCTCGCGCCCGGCCGTTCGTGGCTGCGGACGCTCTTGTCGAATGCCCTGGTCGTCGTCGTGGTGCTGATTCTTGCCGGGATCGGTCGGCGGATCGAATACGCCGAGCGCAATTTCTCCTTCCCGTGGTTCCACGATTGGATCACCTGGCACTGGGGGTTCTATCAAACCCGCATGCTCATGCTCGCCGCCATCGGCGTGATCATGGCCGTCAGCCTGCAGCTTATCAACGGCATCGCCGGGCAATTCTCGCTGGGACATGCCGGGTTCATGGCGGTCGGCGCATACCTCAGCGGCTACGCGAGCTCGACCTACGCCCTGCTCGACCCGGACGACCCCGGCACCAACTACGAGAACGCGGGACAGGTGGCGTGGTATTTCGTCTCTCTCGCGACGGTCGTCTTTACGATCGCGGTGGTACTGACGGTCGTATTTCTTCTGTTGCGGCTATCGCAACGCCTGTGGCGCGGATTGCCGCCGTTGCTGCTGCTGGCGGTGCTGGCGTGGTTCACGTGGGATTTTTCGGCGGGGTTCGGGCTCGAATCGGTTCCGCCGTATCTGATCTGGACGAAGCTTCTTCGGGGGCTGGGCGAAATGTTCGGATGGACGCTGGCACAGGGGCTTCCGCACGCGCTGGAATTTTCCAAGTGGCTGCCGGCCTGGTCGCGCCGGCCGCTCTGTTTCCTCACGCTGCTCACGGGCGGCGGCCTGTTCGCTTCCGCGGCGGGCTTGCTCGTCGGCCTGCCCACGCTTCGCCTTCGCGGCGACTATCTCGCCATCGCCACGCTTGGCTTCGCGGAGATCATCCGCGTGGTCATCACCAACTCCCAGGCGCTGGGCCGCTCGACCGGCTTGCCGGTCACGCCCTACGCCAACCGCCCCGACCTCATTCCTGACCCCGACCGCCCGGGCGACCCGGTCACGCATTACATCTTCCCGTGGATCCTGGCGATGATGGTGGTCACGATCGTCGCCGTCTGGCGGATCGCCTATTCGCCCAAGGGGCGATTGATCCGCGCCGTCCGCGAGGACGAAGTCGCCGCCGCGGCAGTGGGCATCAGCACCACCCGGCAAAAAGTCACCGCCTTCATCGTCGGCGCGTTCTTCGCCGGCGTTGGTGGCGTTCTCTACGTTCACCGTGAAGGGTACGTAAACCCCAGCTCGTTCGGGATCGACCAATCGCTGCTCTACGTGGTGATGGTGACGCTGGGTGGGCTGGGGAGCATTACCGGCGCGATCGTCGCCGGTGCGCTGCTGACACTGCTGCCGTTCCTGTTTCGGCAGCTCGCGAGCGTGCAGGCGCTGCCGCTGTCCGTGCGGCACGTGTTCGAGAATCAGTTCGCGGTGCTGGCGCTGGCGCTGGTCATCATGATGCTGGTGCGGCCGCGCGGATTGCTGGGCGGCCGCGAGCTGTGGTGGCGGCGCAATCGCCGGGCCTTGCAGACCGCGCCCGCCGCGGGGGCGACGGCAACATGACTGCCCCCGTTCCCGTCATCCCGATCCCGCTAGCCGTGCCCCCGTCCGGGGGCGAATTGCTCGTCGAAAATATCTCCCGCTCCTTCGGCGGACTCACCGCGCTCAAGGACTTTTCCTTCGCTGTCCGCCCGGGCGAGCTCGTGGCGCTCATCGGCCCCAACGGCGCGGGGAAGACCACCGCCTTCAACGTCGTCACCGGCGTCTACCCCCCCACCGCCGGCGAAATTCGCCTGGCCGGCCGGCGGATCGACGGCCTCGCGCCCGCCGACCTGTGCCACGCGGGCATCGCCCGCACGTTCCAGAACATACGCCTGTTCCCCACGCTCAGCGTGCTGGAGAACGTCTCCGTCGCGATCCGCAGGCCCGCCGGCCAGGGCCTCTTCCGCACCATCCTGCAAACCCCCGGCTTCCTCCGCGCCGAAGCACGGACCGAGCAGGAGGCGATGGAACTGCTCGCCACGCTCGGCCTGGCCGACAAGGCCGACCTCCGCGCCGACAGCCTCCCCTACGGCGACCAGCGCCGCCTGGAAATCGCCCGCGCCCTGGCCACGCGCCCAAAGATTTTGCTGCTCGACGAACCCGCCGCGGGAATGAACCCGCAGGAAAAGGTGGAACTAACGGCCCTCATCAAATTCCTCCGCGACCACTTCGGCGTAGGCATCTGGCTCATCGAGCACGACATGAAGCTTGTCATGGCCATCTGCCAGCGCATCACGGTGTTGGACCACGGGGAAACCATCGCCGTCGGCGCGCCCGATGAGATTTGCAACAATCCGAAAGTGATCGAGGCTTATCTGGGGGAACCGGGATGAATCGAAAGAGCTGCCATTTGCGACCACTCCCTTCGGTCCCCTCTCCCTCGTACCCGGGTGAGAGGGTTAGGGTGAGGGGCCGAACGTCGAGCCGCGCCAGAATTCCGCATCATGTAGGGTGGGCGTACTCGCCCAACAATCCCCGTCGGTTGATTGTCAAACGGTGGGCGAGTACGCCCACCCTACATGGTCTTCTCGCGAATCACACACCTTCACGTCCGGCCCTTCACCCCTGCCCTCTCCCCCGAATACGAGCGAGAGGGAGCCCGACGCAACTGACAACTGACAACTGACCACGGACAACGACTCTCGCAATGTTGCTCGAAGTTCAAAACCTCGAAGTCTCCTACGGCGCAATCAAGGCGCTCCACGGCGTCTCCCTATCGATTTCCCGCGGCGAGATCGTCACCCTCATCGGCTCCAACGGCGCAGGCAAAACCACCCTCCTCCGCACGATCAGCGGCCTGCTCACCCCCACCGCCGGGGAGATCATCTGGCGGCCGGCGCAGCACGCCCTCCCGTTCTCAAAGCAGCCGACGCCGGAGACGACGGATTCGAAAACCGCGCCGAGCGGCGCGTCATCGGAAAACGGCATCGCCCTGCACCGCCTCGCCCCCCACGAAATCGTCCGGGCCGGCGTGAGCCAGTCCCCCGAGGGCCGGCAGATTTTCCCCAACCTCACTGTTCGCGAGAACTTGCTGCTTGGCGCCTACCAGCGCACCAGCCGCCATGAAACCCACCAGGGCATCGAGCATTCCTACGCCCTCTTCCCCATCCTCGCCGAGCGGCGAAGCCAAAAAGCGGGCACGCTCAGCGGCGGCGAGCAGCAAATGCTCGCCATCGCCCGCGCCCTCATGGCCCGCCCCACCCTCCTCCTGCTAGACGAACCCTCCCTGGGCCTCGCCCCCCTGGTCGTCCGCAAAATCTTCGAGATCATCCAAACGATTAACTTGCAGGGCACCACGGTCTTCCTGGTCGAACAAAACGCCCGCCTCGCCCTCACCATCGCCCACCGCGGCTACGTCCTGCAGACCGGCCGGGTAATCCTCACGGACGTCGCCGCGAAGCTTTTGCAAAATGACGAGGTGAAAAAGGCGTACCTCGGCGGGTAGCATTTTCCACTTTTCCCGAAACGCGGAAAGTGGGAAAGCAAGGAAATTAAAAACCGGCATCGATTCGCGTGTAAGCCATTAAGGTAAAGCAGCTCACGGTCCCCATGCCTTGCGTGGAAACGGGGTGGGAGTTTTTCCCGCAATCTTTCGAAATTTCTTCGTGCCGGGGTGTTCGCGCCCGCGAAGCATTCGTATGGCGACGCAATTCGTTCCCGTCAGATCGGACTGATCTCATCCGACATCCCGCATTCGGGGCATCGATCGGGGGTGGCGCGGAGGTCGTAACCGCAGTTAGGGCAGCAGCCTCCGGCTCTTCTTTGTTGGGCCCGGCCGAAACGCACAAGCGCCACAAGAAATTGGGTCGTGGGCAAAGCGGCCAGCAGGATCAGGAGTTGCCAGAGAGGCACGCCGTAGAGATGCACGGCACTATTCGGGACGCCGCTCGCGGCCCAATCCCAGCGAATGTGTTGGGGAGCGTATGCTTCGGACAGGCCGAAGTGGCCGCGTCCTGCCCACTCGGCCTCCCAAAGGGCGCTGGGCGATCCGCACGTGTAAACCACCGCACGGGGAGGTTCGCACACATCGCGCCTCCAGAATACGTCTTTAGCGATCATGATCCGGCCGTCATAGGAACTTAGGGAAACGGCCGACCAGGTCATCTCGTTTTCGGCAAGCGGGCGGAGACCGTTGCCCGGCAACACCCAACGATCCTCGACGTTTTTGCTACGAACCCACAGGGCGAAAGTTGCCACACAGAGCAACATCGAAAGCATGGTACTGACCTTGAGAATTCGGCCGATCACGTCGGCCATTACATCACGAAATGGAAAGGCAGGCGATTAGAAGCAGGAAACTTGTTCGTAAACAGCCTTGCTCGGGGGAGCGGGGGCAAGCGAAGGTCCCCCGTTGCCATCAGTCCTCGCCCGCCGATCCGTCGGGGCTCGCTAGAACAACCGTGTAGCCTTCAGGGTCGCGCAACCAGATTTGCCAGTGCTTCGCGCCCGCGTGGCGATGGCGTGGCAGGACGATCTCGACATTCATCTCCTGGGCGCGGGCGGCGGCGGCGTCGAAGTCGTCTACTTCGAACCAGAGAAGCATGCCATTTCCATACGGCTTGAGATTGGGGTCGCCGATGCGGCCGTGATGGTCCTCGACCTCCCATTGGTGCAATTGCAGTATGAGACGGCCGTGTGAGACGAGCCGTTCGTAGTTAGGGCCGCCGTGCGCGCTCTGACAGCCGAGCAGTCGCTGGTACCAGCGACTGCTCGGCTGTCAGAGCGCGCACGGCGGCCCTAACTACGAACGGC
>JAQGHP010000105.1 GCA_028288775.1 Phycisphaerales bacterium
GCCGCAGTCGGCGAGGAACTTGCCGTCCTTGGAGAACGTGACACTCTCGATGCGCGGGGCCTCGCCCGTCAGGCGGGCGACGATTTCCGAACCGTCCGACTTGTACAGCAAGACCTCGTGGTACCCCGTGACGGCGAGCAGCGAGCCGTCCGGCGAATAGGCGATGGAGGTGACGACCGGCGGAACCGCGTACACCGGCGGCTCAATCTTCACGGTGCCGACCTTGGGAGTGTCATCCGTTGCGCCGTCCTTGATCCAGCGGGCGATCGTGGCGACCTGCTCGGGCTTGAGCGCGTCGCCATCCTTGGGCATGTCGGGCTCGTCGCCGGAGATCATTTCAACGAGTTTGCTCTTGGTCGGGTCGCCCGGAACGACCGCCGCCCCGTGCTTGCCGCCTTTGAGCAGCAGCGCGACCGCGGACATGTCGAGCTCGCCTTTGAGCTTCTCGGGTTTATGGCACGCATTGCAGTTGGCGACGAAGACCGGGCGGATGTCGTTGTAATAGCTGACGGGTTTGTCGTCCGCGCGAAGGGCCGCGGCGGAAGTGACGAGAACAACTGCAATTGAGATGAAAAATTTGGTGCGCATTTCAATCTAAGTTACCGCACGGGGCCGTGATGCGTTGCTCCCCTGAGATGCTGCGGCAGGCGAACCCTTACATGAAGCAGGCGCGCCCGTCCGTGGCATGGGCGGCCCGCCCATGGCTCGCGGTATCCCGCGAGGGTCGGCCGTACCCGGCCGACAAACGCAAGAGCGCAGCGGCCTAACGCAACTTCTAAATTCATTTCGCTTGCGCGATTGCTTGGATCGGCGGAATACCGCCGATGCGTGCGGCGTACCGCACGCCATGGGCGGGCCGCCCATGCCACGGAACATAGAGCGTTCTTACTTTCTCTTACAGCGCGTGACTTGCTTCTATTTTTTGAAAAACGTCTTACCCTTCGAATTGAATTTGCTCAATCGATTGTTCACGTACAACCCTTCGAGCAGGAATTCCCCGACCGCGGCCAGCGTGGCGGGGTCTCCGCCGTCCACCTTCATTTCCTTTGCCAGCGCGGCCGCCGACTGGGAGAGGCCTTTCACGGCCTTCATGTTCGCGACGAACTCATCCGCGGATAAATCGTCGCCGGCGGGGAAGGTGAGGTTGCCGCGGAATTGATCGGTGATGCCTTCGTGCGCGTCCGCATCGTCGTAGCGATCGAAGACCGCTTTCACCGCCTCGCCTACCAGTGACCGGATCAGCTTATCCTCGGCCCCTTCTTCCTCGGCGAGGGTCATCTCGATTTTCCCGCGGCAGGAAGCGACCAGGAAATTCAAGTCGCAGATGCGCGGGACCACGCGCTTCTCCCCCGTGGAGATCCCGCGGCGTTCGGCGTTGCTGATGACGGTTTCGAGGTTCGCGATGCTGGTGCGCACCGATACGCCGGAGGCCTGGCTCACGTGGGGGCTCGTGCGGGCTAATCGAACGGTCTCTTCGATCACCTCCGACATGAACCGCGGCACGTCAACGTGCACGCCGCTGGCTGAATCGCTTTCGGTCCGTTCCACCCAGGCGTTCTGCTCGGCGATTTTGATCCCCTCGTCCGCGGTCTCCGGGTAGTGCGTGCGGATGACCGAGCCGATACGGTCCTTCAGCGGCGTGACGATTCGGCCGCGGTTGGTGTAGTCCTCCGGGTTCGCGCTAAAGACCAGGCACACGTCCAGGTCGAGGCGGATGGGGAAGCCGCGGATTTGCACGTCCCGCTCTTCGAGCACGTTGAAGAGTCCGACTTGAATGCGCGGGGCGAGGTCGGGGAGCTCGTTGATCGCGAAGATGCCGCGGTTAGACCGGGGGATGAGGCCGAAGTGCATGGTCGATTCGTCCGAGAGATAGCGCCCCTCGGCGTGCTTGACCAAGTCCACTTCGCCGATGAGGTCGGCGATGGTCACGTCCGGCGTCGCGAGCTTTTCGTGGTAGCGGTCGGAGCGATGCACCCATTCGATCTTCGCGTCGTCGCCCTGCTCGGCGAGGATGCGCTTCGCGGCCTTGGTGCCCGGGCGGATCGGATCATCATTGATCTCGACGCCGGAAAGCACGGGCATCCATTCATCGAGCAGGTCCGGCAGCATCCGCAAAATGCGCGTCTTCGCCTGCCCGCGCAAGCCCAGGAACAGCAGATCGTGCTTGGAAAGAATGCCGTTGACGATCTGCGGGATAACGCTGTCGCGGTAGCCGAGGATGCCGGGGAACAGTTCTTCGCCGGCCTTGAGCTTGCGGATGAGGTTTCGCCGCAACTCGTCCTTGACGGACGAGGGGCGATAGCCGGTTTCCTTGAGTTGACCGACCGTGGCGGGGCGGGGATGAGTCATAAATAGCGGCCTTCAATTACGGTTGTACCCATGCGCGTCCGGCGGTGCGCACGCGCGTTCTTTACGACCCCCGATGATAGGGCGCGACTGCGGAAAGGGCGACTGGCGCTCCACAGGGCCGGGTGGAATCGTACCAATCAAACGCCGGGCGTTATTGTAGGGTGGGCTTACTCGCCCACCGACTCCCGATCGCCACGAGGGAAATGGGGGGCGAGTACGCCCACCCTACATGGGGTTAGATCCAGAGCGAGTTTAGTATAGAGGGGCCGTCAACGTTCTGATCTCGTTCGAGCGGGGCTCCTCGACCGGGCGGATGCGTTCGCCCGCGGCCGCGGAATTGGAAGATCGGCCGTCGTGGCCGAGGCGCTAAAGGCACTCATCGGCGCCAAGTCCACGTCGGGACGCCGGCGGGCCGCCTCGTAACATTCATTCTTCGGGATCGTCGGGGATTTTGAGCCGTCGTGCGGATTCCGCCCAGGCGTCGGGGTATTCAGTCGGTTTGCCCCGCGGGGCTTGGCGCGGGCGGAAGAAGCGGCTGATGCGGAAGGTCATAAGCAGCCCGGCCATCAGGATGAACAGCACGAGCGCGAGGATCATTGCCGCGTGGGCGGAAAGAAGTTTGCGCTGGAGGGGATCGGCCCCCCGCGTCGCGGCGAGCGCTGGGAACAAGTAATACCACGACACGAAGACCAATAGCGCCACGAACCCGACGAGGTAAATCAATACCGCGATCGGCGATCGGCCCGGACGAACTGTGCGATGTCGTGGTAACGCCATACGCCCACCTTCCGATCGCATCCCCCAGCACTCAGCACCCGGTTAGAGTTCGCTCGCCGCCGGCAGCACTTCAATTCACTCTGCATTCTGCGCTCTTCACTCTGCACTGGTGCGCCACTCCACATCCGCCCGTGCATTGACCGGGTGTTTCTTCTCCAATTGCTTGATGAGCGCCCGGTCAGCTTCGTCGAGGTGCTTGGGCACGATGATCCTTGTCACCACGATCTCGTCCCCTTTTTCGCCCGCGCGTTCGATGCCTTTGCCCTTGATGCGCAGCTTCGCGTGGCTGCTGGTGCCGGGGGGAATCGTTACCGTCACCTGGCCATCGAGAGTTGGGACCGTGACCTTCGTCCCCAGCAGCGCCTCGTACATGCTCAGCGGAAGATCGAGGTGAATGTCGAGCCCCTCCCGGCGGAAATAACGGTGGGGGGTGACGTGGGTGATGATGTACAGGTCGCCCGGCTCGCCGCCGGTCTGTTCGCCCTTGCCGCGGATGCGGACGCGGCTGCCGTCCTTGACGCCGGCGGGGATTTTCACGTCGATGGTTTCGGTGTGCCCCTCGCGGCTGATTTGCAGTGGGATCGTGACGCCGCGGGCGGCTTGCTCGAAAGTGAGCGTGACGGGATGGTCAATGTCCTGCCCTCGCGGCGGCTCGGCCCGCCGGCCGCGGGTCGCGCCCCGGCCGGTCGTCGGCCCGGAACGGCCCCCGCCCATTCCGCCCCCGGCCCGGCTGCCGAAGAGCTGCTCGAAAATATCGCCGAAATCGCCCGAGTTGACGTCGAAGTCTTCGACGCTGACGCCCGGGCTCGGACGCCACTGCTGATACCCGCCGCGACCGCCCGGCTGCTGCTGCGCCCGGCGGAAGGCTTCGTACGGGTCGCCGTTGGGCGGGGGACCGGCACCGACGCCCGCGTGGCCGAACTGATCGTAATTCTGCCGCTTGGTGGTATCGCTCAGCGTGTCGTACGCTTCCTGGATTTCCTTGAAGCGTTCGTCGTTTTCCTTGCTGTTCTTGTTGCGGTCGGGGTGGTACTTGAGCGCGAGCTTGCGGTGCGCCTTGCGGATTTCATCCGCGGAAGCGGTCTTCGATACGCCCAGAACCTCGTAATAGTCGCGCTTGGCCATGTGTGTCTCTCATCATAGCACGAGTGCGGGCACGGGAGAAAGCCGCGGGAAATGCGGGCAACAATGGCCGTGCCGCCCTACGATACGTTATGTCCAACGAAGCCTGCCCGCTGCCGGACCGGTCGCGATCGGTTGATGCCGCCGTCCGCAGAATGCTTGAGGCAAAACGGATCGCCGTCATCGGCCTGAGCGACGACCCGACTCGCCCCAGCCACGGCGTTGCCGCGTATCTCCGGTCGGCGGGGAAGGAGATTATCCCCGTCAACCCGAACTGCGCGACCGTCATGGGTCTGCGCAGTTACGCGGCACTGGAGGACGTGCCGGGGAAAATCGACGTGGTGGACGTCTTCCGCAGAGCCGAATATTGCCCCGAGATCGTCCGCTCCGCGATTGAGTTGGGGATAAATGGAGTGTGGCTGCAAAGCGGCATCCGAAGTGACGAGGCGCGGGATCTCGCAACACGGGCGGGAATCGACTACGTTCAGGACCGGTGCATGATGGTCGAGCACAGGCATTTGGCACACGAATGAATTTGCCTTTCGCCCCGTTTCATATTTGATCGTCGAACCCATCCATGGCCAAAACGCGCACGCAATTTCTCTGTAATCACTGCGGCTCAGTTCACCCAAAGTGGATGGGCAAGTGCCCCGATTGCGGCACGTGGGACAGCCTCGAAGAATACAAGACCCCGACCGCCGACCCGCGGGCCCAAGGGCGGGCGGCCAACCAGACCGGCGACATCGCCCGCGGCGCGGAAGCATTGACGCTCGCGCAGATCGATGAATCCGATACTCCGCGCCGGCCCAGCGGCATCGGCGAATTCGATCGAATCCTTGGCGGGGGTATCGTCCCCGGCTCCGCCGTCCTCGTCGGCGGAGAGCCGGGGATCGGGAAGTCCACATTGCTGCTGCAAGTGGCGCATGCCCTGTCGTGTGGAGGGGGTTCAGAGGTCAGGGTTCAGGGGTCAGGAAAGGCGCGCACTGGAGCGTCCACTTCCCTGAACCCTGAACCCCGAACCCTGAACCCTCCCACCGTTTTGTACGTCACCAGCGAAGAGAGCGCCCGACAGACCAAGCTCCGCGCCGCCCGGCTGGGGGTGGAATCTCCCGGATTGCTCGTGCTCGCGGAAACGAATCTTGAGCGGATCATCAATCAGATTCACAAGACCAAGCCGGCGGTCGTGGTGGTGGATTCGATTCAGATGATTTACAAGCCCGACCTGCCCGCCGCCCCGGGGTCGGTGACGCAGTTGCGGGATTGCTGCATGGAATTGGTCTACCTGGCCAAGGCCAGCGACATCGCCGTCATTCTCGTGGGGCACGTGACGAAGGCGGGCACGCTGGCGGGGCCTAAGATCGTCGAGCATATCGTCGATACGGTCGTCTACTTCGAGGGCGATCGCTTTCACTCTCATCGCATCGTACGCTGCGTCAAGAACCGCTTCGGCTCGACGCACGAGGTCGGCTTGTTTGAGATGACGGGGGAGGGGCTGCGCGAGGTGGCGGACCCAGGGAATCTGTTCGTCGAGCAGTACGGCCCCGGCGGGCAGCCCAGCGGCAGCGTCATCACGGCCGCGATGCAGGGCACGCGCGTTTTGCTCGTCGAGGTGCAGGCTCTGACTGCCTCCAGCGTGATCGGCGCGGCCAAGCGCAAAGTCAGCGGCGTCAGCTCCGACCGCGTGGCGATGATCATGGCCGTGCTGGAAAAACGGGCGGAAATGCGCCTGGCCGCGGATGACGTGTTCGTGAACATCGCCGGCGGTGTAAAGGTCGCCGAGCCTGCGATCGATCTGGCAATCGCCATGGCCATCGCCTCCGCGCACATGAACCGCCCGCTTTCCCCCGGCACGCTGGCAATAGGGGAACTGGGCCTGGGCGGCGAGGTCCGCAGCGTCCCGCAGCTCGAGCAGCGCCTGCGCGAGGCCTCGCGCCTGGGCTTGGGCCACGCGATCATCCCCCACATGGGCGGCCATCTGCCCAAGCTGGGCGGCATGGCGCTGCACGAAGTGCGAAGGCTCTCGCAGGCGATGGCGGATATTTAGCGTCGTAGGGCCGCTGGTTGATCGACGAAATAATTGAACGCAGAGACGCAGAGGCGCTGAGGTAAGAGGGAGAAAGATAAAGGCGAAACGACGATGTACGCGGGTATGTTTGAGGCCATGTAGGGTGGGCGTACTCGCCCACCGTTCCCCACGCCGGATCGGCGCAAACGTGACGGTGGGCGAGTACGCCCACCCTACATGATTCTCGAACGCCGAAGACAGGGGCGACGCGTTTTCTTCTCTTCCTACCTCTGCATCTCGGCGTCTCTGCGTTCGATTTTCTTCGAGTCAAAATGGCCCGTGTTGGACCGAGCGAGTTCTGCTACATTGCCGCCCGAGGATGGATTGCATGACCCAGGCGACTTCCGATCGAATGCGACAGCTTCAGGCGATGCTCCAGAAGGAGCCGAACGACACGTTCCTTCTGTACGGCCTGGCGCTGGAATACAAGAAGGCGAATGATGCGCCGCACGCGATTGAGTATCTCGATCGCGTCCTCGCGCTCGATGCCGGCTATTGTTATGCGTACCACCAGAAGGGGCTCGTGTACGAGTCCCTGGATGACGTGGAAGCCGCAAAGAAGACGTATCGCGAAGGCATGGAAGCCGCGAGAAAGAAGGGCGACGAGCACGCCCGGCAGGAGATCGAAGCGGCGTTGATGGATTTGGAATAGATGCTAAGGACGAGTTGCCATTTGCCAGTTGTCGGTTGCCAGTGAAGGAAGCGGACGCGGTTTCGACTTCTCTTCCTCCTTCACTGGCAACTGACAACTGGTAACTGGCAACTACCAACGAAGTGGTCGAAGAACTCGTCAGTTATCTGAAGAACCCGCATTGGCGTCGGCAGCAGCGCTGGCGCAAGGCGATCTGGAGCACCATGGCCCGCGTCGGGCTCACGGGGCTGCACGCGCTGCCGATGAATCGGCGATGGGTGGACATCCATCGCCGCAAGATGCCCCTGCGCGGGCTCGACCCGGCCATGGCGGGGATGAAGATCATTCAAGTCTCCGACCTGCACTACAGCCCCGTGGTCTGGGAACGCTACCTCATCCAATTCGTCGATTGGATGAACGAGCTCGAGCCGGACGCGGTCGTGGTCACGGGGGATCTCATCACCGGCGGATACCGCTACGCCGACCGCATCGCCCGAATTCTCGCCCGCCTCAAAGCGCCCGGCGGAGTGATCTGTACCTTCGGCAACCACGACTACAGCATCTACGGCAAGAACTTCAGCACGGAAGGCGGCCGCCGGGCCGATCATCTGGAGCGCAGCCTCGTGCGGGAGGGGCTGATCGTGCTGCGCAATCAGGTGCATTACTTCTGTCCCAACGGCGCGCACGTGCCCGTGGCGATCGTGGGGCTCGACGACGAATGGTCCGGCAGCATTGACGCAGAAGCGGCGTTCAAGGGCGTGGACGCGAAGTTGCCGGTCATCTGCCTCAACCACAACCCGGTCAACTGCAACGAACTGATGCGCTACCCGTGGCAATGGATGCTCAGCGGCCACACCCACGGCCGCCAGGTCGCGTCCAGCGCCCTGGGCCGGCGACTGTATCCGCACCGCTACCGCCACTTCACCCACGGCTACTATTCAGTGAACGGCCGCCATCTATACGTCAACCGCGGGCTGTCCTATGGGCAGCGCATTCTCGAATGGTGCAGACCCGAGGTGACGGTGTTTAAGCTTGAGGCAGCGGAAGGGGAGGGTTCGGGGTTCGGGGTTCAGGAGGGTGAGAAATAGGCAGAGGCCGTACCGCCCCCGACATCTCCCAATGGACGATCATTCCATCCTCATCATCAGCGGCACGAACCGGCCGTCGTCCAATACGTTACAGCTGGCGCGGAACGTCGAGCGGCATTACGCGCTGGCGGGGGTGCGTTGCGAATTGCTCAGCCTGACCGACCTTCCCGCCGAGCTTTTTTCGCCGGACGCGTATACGCATAAGCCGGCGGTGCTGGTGACGCTCCAGGAGAAAGTTTTGCAGTCGGCGGGGTTGCACATCGTGCTGCCGGAGTACAACGGATCGTTCCCCGGCGTGCTTAAGTATTTCATCGACATGCTCAAATTCCCCGAGAGCTTCGACCGCAAACCCGTCGCCTTCGTAGGCGTAGCCAACGGCCAGTTCGGCGGCGTCCGCGCCGTCGAGCAGATGCAGATGGTCTTCGCTTACCGCAACGCCCACCTCTACCCCGACCGCATTTTCGTCCCCAGAGTCCAACACAAGCTCGACGCCCAAGGCAACCTCAGCGACGCCGCGCTCGAAGAACGATTCAGCAAACAGGTCCGCGGCTTCGCGGAATTTTCCGGGCTGTTCGTGAAAAAGGGCTTAGGCGCTTCGGGATGAAACGAAGATATCGCGCCAAGAACGCCAAGGTGCAAAGGACGCCAAAAAATTCTTTGTTTAAGCCTGTTGGTGGGATGGCAATACAAATCGAACCACAGAGGACACAGAGACTACAAAGAAGCAAGCAAACTTCTGTTCAAACTCGTTGGAGAGCTTCGCTGTGCTCTCTATTCGGATGTGATTCGATCCTCTTCCTTGGCGACTTGGCGTTCTTGGCGCGATCTGCATTTTCGCACTTGCGCGACTTCGAGTCGCGTCTAGTGCGCGGTCAGCATCGCGATCTCGATCGTGTACGTGGACCAGCGGAACGCCAGCCCGACATAAACGAACACGATAGCCCACAGCGCGATCTCGGCTCGGCCATGCTTGCGGAGGCGCCAGAAGATCGCGACGCCCAGAGTCGTGAGGCTCACCTTCATCACCACCAGCCAGAGGAGGGGGTGGTGGTCGAGCATGTTGCGGGCGAGGGGATTGAGCTCGTGGAATTGTGTGAAGATTTGCGCCCAGAGCG